>CAJBPJ010000217.1 GCA_903957465.1 uncultured Opitutia bacterium | reverse complement strand
GACAAGCGAGTGATTCGGATAGGAACTGTACCAGTCCGCACACCATTCGGAAACATTTCCGTGCATGTCATGAAGGCCAAAGCCATTGGCTGGTTTTGATTTCACGGAATGTACCCGACTCTCGGAGTTGCCCTGATACCACGCCACGGTGCCGAGATTACCAGAGAATTGGCCGGTCGTGCCCGCGCGGCATGCGTATTCCCATTCCGCCTCGGTCGGGAGGCGAAAGATCTGCTTCTGGGTGATGCGTCCGACGGCCCGCTCTCGCAGAGTTAACTTCTCGCAGTACGCCACGGCCTCGGCCCACGTCACGCTTTCAACCGGAAGGTCATCACCCCGAAAACCGCTTGGATTGTTGCCGACCAGCGACTTGTATTCGGCTTGGGTCACCTCATGGTCGCAGATCAAAAAGTCGCGCGTGAGCTGGACCTGATGCTGGGTTTCGTCCGTGTAACGCAGGGGCTCGGAGGCCGGGCTCCCCATCAGAAATGTCCCGGCGAGGATTCGGACCATACCCAGCACCCCCAATCCACCGTTCGAGACGGACACGGCGGCAGGATTGCTCGCCACGCTCCCAGTCGAGTCCGTGACGGTCACGGTATACCTCCCGGCGTCCTGCACCGAGACTTTGGCGACGCGGAGGACCGGAAGCACCGCGCCGAGAATCGGTAAGTCGTTCAGCCTCCATTGGTAGGACAGATTCCCCGAACCCGTGGCCTCCACCGACAGCCCTAGCTCCTGCCCCTCGACCAACGAGGCCGGTGATGGCTGGACGAGGATGGTCGGGCCCTTAGGTGCGACATCGGGCACAAGACGGAAAAAGCCATGCGACTCGGTGCTTCCTGCAGTTCCTCTCTCATACACATCGGCGATTACTCCAATGCCGGTGAGGGGAATGGACTCGATACGTGCCCATGCTGCAAGGTCCTGACTTTCTTCAACGCGCATGGGAGTCGTGCGGGCAGGAATCAGCAACTTCACGACACCATTGGCATAAGTGGCCGCCAATCTGGGTATTTCCAGCGGCTTAAAAGCCAGATAGATTACGTCGCTTGCAAGTGATCCATAAGGATTAGTTACAGTCACCTGGTAATTGCCAGCGTCTGATAGTTTCGTATCCGTAATCACGAGAGTTGAATTCGTTGCCTGGGGCAAGTTTTGGCCATCCTTTCGCCACTGGAATTGCAGCGGCGAGGTTCCGTCAGCGGACACGGACAGACTCGTCGAGTCCCCTTTGTTGATGGTCTGGCTAACGGGTTGTTTAATGATGCTCGGCGCAACGGGGTTGCCGCCCAACATAGCAGGCTGACTGGTGCTGCTGCCTGCGCTGTTCTTCACGGTTACATTGTAAGACCCGTAGTCCGTCGCTGTGACTGCGGCAATCAGAAGGCTTGAGTTCGTGGCTCCGGCAATCGGGGTCGAATCCTTGCTCCATTGATAGGCCGGTACTGGGAATCCTTTCGCCAGGACGCTAAAGGTAACGACCTCGCCGAGTGTGGTTGAAAGACTGTCTGGTTGGATAAGAATTATCGGTGCTTTCGGTGTTGCGTCCACCAACACCGTACTCGTTTGGCTGACCGACGTTCCCACGGAGTTCTGCCCTTGCACACTATATGTTCCACTGTCGGCCGCGGACACGGATACAATGGCGAGGAAACTGTTGGTCGCACCAGGTATGGCGCTGAGATTTTTATACCACTGCAGCCGTATGGGTTTCGTTCCCTCCACTTCTGCTTTAAGCATCATAGAGTCACCCGGTATCAGATTCGCTGATTCCGGTTGAACGGTGAAGCTCGGTGATGTAGGAGCTGTCACGGTCGCAACTAGAAGCTTGCTCGCCCCCGCGCTGTACCGGATCTCGCAAGTGTAAAGGCCATAATCGGTAGCTTGGGTGACAAGAAAATCCTGCTTCCGATTTGTAGCTCCAGAAATTGGCTTGCCGTTCACGAGCCACTGGTAGTTCATCTCCTCCCAAAAGGTTGTCTGTGTCGCAAGGACTTCTAATGTTATTCTGGAGTTGGCTGGAACCTCAAGGTTCTGATAAACGCAGGGGGATTGCTCCGTCGATTGTACATATTCGAAGTTGCTGAACTCAGACAAACCGACGATCAACCGCCTTGGGGTCACTTCATACAGCTTCTGACTTCCGACGGACGGGACCCTTGGTCCCGTCTGGGTCGTAAGTTCGCAGCGAATCTCTGAAATCTTGTTTAGGACACTAAAAGGCATCTCCAAAGTGTGCTTAAGAAATTGGTCTCCGGTAAAGTAATCGGAATGGCCTGGGAAAAGCAATTGAGAGCCGTAGTGTTCTGACTGGTCGAAGTAAAGTCCGTTGGAAGGAATGTTTATCGGGATATTAACCCCGAATGCATCGGCTGGACAATAAAACGATGAGGAAAAAAGAACGTTTTTGTATTTGTCGATAAAGTCTAATCGTACAATTGGAAAGCATCCGAAAGGGCTTATTACCTGTTCATCGGAGATTGAGCCCCTTTTTCTTGTTTTAAATTCGTAAATTTCCTGTTCCACTCCTAGTGCCAAGGAGTTTGGCAGAAGGTATATATCCCCGGTGGCAGAGGCAATTGGGGCAACAAATCCAGCGGCTATTTCAGTAGCGGTGGGGCTTTTTGTCTGGATGGAAGTGAATGCGATGGGAATGTAACCAGCCAAACTCCAAACTCCCTTATTATCAATCCATCCTCCCATTCTCTTGACTCCTTCTACCTCTTCAAAACCTGGCCAACCTGTTCGTCCGAACAGATGCTTGATGCTCATGTTGTTATATAGAGCGGGTGCCACGAGCAGCAAATCGCGCTTGGGGATATTGTTTTTTTGTAGTATACTCCGGATTTGACCCCAGAAGGCAGCGATTCTATCTGGAATGGGTTCAGTTTTGATGTAAATATTCGCAACAATTTTGTTGTTTTGAAGAATGTCCGTATCGACTTTCTGAACTGAGGCTTTCCAGCATTGCACATTGGCATTAGTGAGAGCAGCCAAAATTTCAGCGTATGGATTTGGCGTATTCGTAAGACTGACAGGTATGTTAAAAGGCTTTATAGTGCTTGTGATTTTCCACTGTAGGTTCGTGGTGCTATTCGCATAACTGTATGTTTCCTCAACGGGTCTGAATGGGAGGTTATCAAACGTAAACCCGTATGTCTCCCCTTGAGCCGGGTCTGCCACGCAGATCCACGGTTTCTGGTTGGAGACCACG
>CAJBPJ010000216.1 GCA_903957465.1 uncultured Opitutia bacterium | reverse complement strand
GTTTAGGTGGCGCTATTCGCGACCCGCTTTCGGGCCGATCCTATGTATTCCAAGCCATGCGCGTGACGGGTGCTGCGGATCCACGTACACCGCTCGAAAAAACCCTGCCTGGAAAACTTTCTCAGCGCAAAATTACTCGTGAAGCCGCCGCCGGCTATTCCGCGTACGGTAATCAAATCGGTTTAGCCACGGGTCTCGTGAGTGAGCACTATCATCCAGGCTTTGTGGCTAAACGCATGGAAGTCGGTGCCGTTGTTGCTGCGGGTCCACGCTCCGCGGTAACGCGCGGTACGCCTGCTCCCGGAGATGTTATTTTACTAGTCGGTGGTCGGACAGGTCGCGATGGCGTTGGCGGTGCGACGGGTTCATCCAAAGAGCATACCGAAACGGCCCTGCAGAATTCCGCTGAAGTGCAAAAGGGCGATGCCCCGACGGAGCGTAAACTGCAACGCCTCTTCCGTGATCGCGTGATTAGTCCGCTAATCAAGCGCTGTAATGATTTCGGTGCGGGCGGCGTCTCGGTGGCGATTGGTGAGTTAGCGCCGTCCTTGCACGTTCACTTGGATCGTGTACCCTTAAAGTATGACGGCCTAGACGGTACGGAAATTGCGCTCTCTGAATCTCAAGAGCGTATGGCTGTGGTGCTTGATCCGAAAGACATTGCTGCATTTAAAGCCGCCGCGACTCGTGAAAATCTCGAATGCGTACATGTCGCGGATGTGACCGACACCGGTCACCTCATCATGGAATGGCGTGGCCAGAAAGTCGTCGATATCGCTCGCGATTTCTTGGACTCCAATGGCGTCCGTCAAACCGCTACGGCATATATCGCTGCACCGAATCCCCAGGAACATCCCTTCCATCCTGCGAAGACGACACCGACGGCAAACGACCTTCTCGAAGCACTCTCCACTCTGCCACAAGCTGGACAACGCGGGATGGTTGAGCGCTTTGATGCTTCAATTGGAGCGTCGACTGTTCTGCATCCTTTTGGCGGCATACATCAATCGACACCGCAAGAAGCCATGGCAGCGAAGTTGCCAGTACTCGGTGGGGAAACCGACACCTGTTCAATTATGTCCTACGGGTATAGTCCCGTGGTCGCACAATGGTCACCAGGGCATGGTGCCGTCTGTGCCGTTGCTGAATCTTTAGCCCGTCTCACTGCAGCGGGCGGAAATCCCGCGCGGGCACGGCTAACCTTGCAGGAGTACTTTGAGCGTTTGGGTAGCGATGCGAAACGCTGGGGTAAACCGCTGGCTGCCTTGCTCGGCGCTTTCGAAGCCCAACTGGAAATGGGTACCGCTGCGATTGGTGGCAAGGATTCCATGTCAGGTTCTTTCAAGGACCTCGACGTCCCGCCGACGCTCATCTCCTTTGCGATTGTTCCCGGTAAAGCTTCCCAAGTCATTTCCGCAGAACTGAAACAAGCAGGATCCGAATTAGTCCTGATCGAAATTCCTCGTACGGCTGCGCTCCTGCCTGATCTCACGCTTCTACGTGAGCGATTAGCAGCGGTGCATAAACTTATGGTTGCCGGTAAAGTACGCGCAGCTTCTGCCGTACGCGCAGGCGGGGTAGGGCACGCCCTTGCGCGGATGACCTTTGGAAATCAGTTGGGCGTTTCTTTAACGGCACTTCCTGCCAATGACTTCTTGGTCGCGTCGTACGGTTCACTCGTGCTCGAGGTCGCCTCGTTGCGTGACCTCGGCTCGTTGCCGCATAAGTCGCTGGGTAAAGTAATCGCTGAGACCGAGTTCCGCTGGCCCAACGTTTCGATCCCGATTTCGCAACTCCGCCAAGCTTACGAAGGTACGCTTGAGTCGGTCTTCCCAACCCGCGCCAGTGAGCCTGAAGGTCAACCCGCTACCTTTAACCACCCAACGCGCTCAACGAGCCGTCCGAAGGTTCGCGTCGCTCGTCCACGCGTCCTGATTCCAGTCTTCCCCGGTACGAATTGCGAATACGATACGGCACGTGCATTCCGACAAGCGGGTGCTGAGCCTGAAATCCTCGTTCTGCGCAATCTCGATGCTGCAAGTTTAGCCGAATCTTTGGCCGCCTTGGCTGATGGGTTAAAGCGTTCGCAGATTTTAATGATTCCCGGCGGATTCAGTGCGGGTGATGAACCGGATGGTTCCGGTAAGTTCATCGCAGCGGTATTCCGTTCGCCGATTGTGCGTGATGCCACGATGGATCTTTTAAAGTCACGCGACGGTTTGGCGCTCGGCATCTGTAATGGTTTCCAAGCGCTGATTAAGCTAGGTCTCGTTCCTTATGGAGAAATTCGCGATTTAGAGCCAGGTTCGCCGACGCTTTTCCATAACCGCATTGGACGTCACATTTCCCGTTACGCCACGACGCGCGTTTCCTCGGTACTTTCACCGTGGCTTTCCAAACTTGAAGTAGGCCAGACCCACGCGATTCCGTTCTCGCATGGCGAAGGTCGTTTCACGGCATCCGCAGCCATCATTCAAGATCTCGTGAGCAAAGGGCAGGTTGCTTTCCAGTACGCTGATCACCAAGGCCAGCCCTCGCACGCCATTGAATTTAATCCCAATGGTTCAGTCGCTGCGATTGAGGGTATTAGTAGTCCGTGTGGTCGTGTCTTAGGCAAGATGGGGCACAGTGAGCGCCGTGGAGCGAATATTGCCCGAAATATCCCGGGTGAGAAAGTTCAGCCGATTTTTGAGGGTGGGGTCGCCTATTTTGCTTAAGTAAACGGCAACCAACGGCCCCATTTGCTGTCCATCTCGGTGGACAGGCTTCGGTTTTGTCCTTAACACTTTCCTATGCGTCTCGCTGCC
>CAJBPJ010000215.1 GCA_903957465.1 uncultured Opitutia bacterium | reverse complement strand
GGCCACATTCATAAGGCGGAAGACCGAGTGATCGGCGGCGTGCGTTACCTTAATTCAGGGGATTGGGTGGAGTCGCTCACGGCGATTGTCGAAGAGATGGACGGCAGTGTACGCGTTGTTAATCGCGTTGAGTTGCAATCGCGTATTGCGACTGCCCAAGAACAAGCCGCTCAAGAGCAAGTCGCCCAGGCTGTTGCTTAGTCTATGAAAACCATACCCGTATTGTCTGCAGGGTTTGGGGAGGGTCATAATGCTGCGGCTCGTGCCGTGGTCGAAGCGTTTAATCGCTTACATTATGGCGAGTACCAAGCGGAGTTTCAGGACCTTTTCTTGAATGCATACGGTGAAAAGAAATTTCGTGGGCAACGTGAGTTGTACATCAATACTGCTAATCGTTGGCCGTTGCTCTGGGGTGTCGCTTACCATGCCTTAGATCGTTTGCCCGTGGTGCAGGCGGCATTGCCATTTTTAGGTCCTGTGGCGCGTCAGTACAAAGATGTCGCCTACACCAACGTTCCCCCGTTGGTCGTTTCAACCTATCCACTCTACTCGCATTTTCATCGTCGCTTGTGGCGACACAATGATGTCCGTCGTCCTCGCATCATCACAGTCGTCACCGATTCTATTTCTGTGAACCGTGCCTGGCATAGTGCTTTTTCGGATTGGTATATAGCGCCTAATCAAGCGACAGCCGACATCATGATCCGTCAAGGTGTGCCCGCAGCGCAGGTGCGTGCCTTAGGGTTTCCAGTTTCATCGCGCCTTCGGCAAGCAGTCGCCAAGAATCAAGGTGGACGGCCGAAGGTTCTGGTGATGCTCAATCCAGGTCGCTCCGATGCTGTTGCCCTTGCGAAAGCCATCGCGACGTTGGATGTTGAATTGACGGTGACCGTTGGGAAAGACGCCAACTTCCTCCAAGAAATTGTCCGCGCCGTTGACGGTCGCGCGCGCGTCATCGGGTGGACGGACCGCTTGCCTGAACTTATTTTGGAAAGCGATCTCGTGCTCACAAAAGCGGGCGGAGCAACGACGCATGAATGTGTCGCCGCAGGCGTACCGCTGATTTTTACGCAAGTCATCCCTGGCCAAGAAGCCGGGAATGCGCGCCTCGTTGTTGAAGGTGGTGCCGGAGCCTACGGCTTAACGCCTGAGTCTGCGCGGAAAGCCGTTGAATTTGCCTTGAAGGATAATGGCACAATCTGGAAAGCATGGCGCGCGGCGATGCCCGCTCTCGGAGATCCTTTGGGTGCTGACCGCGTTGCCGAGTTGATGATTCGCGAGATTCAGCTTTTAGGCGAAAGACGTTCGGCAATACGCTGAGCCAGTTGTGGTCCAACGCCAGCGACTGCGGTAAGTTCGGCGACGGTTGCTTTGCGCAGGCCTTGAATAGAACCAAACTCTTTTAAGAGCGCGGCTTTACGTGATTCACCTAAACCTGGAATTTCATCCAACAAAGACTCGCGGAGTTTTTTCGTTCTCAGTTCTGCATTGAAGTCATTCGCAAAGCGGTGGGCCTCATCGCGAATGCGTTGCAATAAGCGCAAGGCTTCATGGTGTCGCGGCAGTAAGAGTTCAGAGCCGTCGACACGCACAATTGTCTCATCGCGTTTGGCTAAGCCAATCATCGTGGGCATCGGGATGCCGGCTTCCGTGAATGCTTTCCGCGCAGCTTCCACCTGTCCAATCCCTCCATCGATAACAACAAGGTCGGGTAAACTACGGGCTTCGTTGATTAAGCGACCGTAGCGCCTGCCGACGACTTCGTGCATCGAGCGGAAATCATCATTACCCTCAAATGTTTTGATACGGAATCGGCGATAGCCGGACTTGTCGGGCTGTCCGTTGACGAATCGGACCATCGAAGCGACGGCGAGCGTTCCAGAAATGTGGGAAATATCAAAACACTCAATGTGCCGAAGGGGTGTTGAAATTCCCAAGGCTTGTCCAAGGGCGGTGAGCCCAATCGATCCGTCAGACTTTGGTAAAGGGTTGTCGCGTAAAAAGCGCCGCGCCTTTTCGGTCGTTAAGCGAATGGCACTTAGGAGGTCGCGGCATTCTCCAGCGCGTTCGTAGTCACGAGCCTCTGCTGCCGTGACCATTTCCGCTTCAAGTGCTTTGGCCCAATCACGAATTTTGCCATCAAGAAATTCGCAGGCTTTGTCCACGCGTTCTCGGTAGTCCTCTTCCGTTACCTCGTTAGGGTGGCCTTGGATTTCTGAGCGCGCATCGGAGTAGAGCCGCCAGCGACCGTCTTCGAGCCGTGTCGGTTCAACGTCGCTTAAGATGATTCCAAAGAGCTTTTTTAATTCACCGAGGGTACGACGAACCTGGGTGGGGTGGGGGAATGGCCCGAAGTAGCGTGCCGTTTCGGTGGTACGAGCGCGTACGAGACGAAAGGAGGGTATGGCATCCGCCACATCGACACGAATTTGCAAAAATTGTTTATCGTCGCGGAGCAGGACATTCCAGCGTGGCTTCCAGCGTTTGATGAGGCGCCCTTCGAGTAAAAGGGACTCGGTTTCGTTGCGGACGGTGTGCCATTCGAGATTGGCGATGGCTGCCACCAAAGCCGCTACTTTAGGGGTGTGGCGGGCGCCAGATCGGAAGTATGAAGCTAGGCGGGCTCGTAAATCTTTGGCTTTACCAACGTAAATAATCACCCCTCCCGAATCCCTCATTAAGTAGACCCCGGGCTCGCGGGGGGCTTGGCGTGCTTTCGCACGGGGGGATAATTCTTCACGCTCCTGTTGCATTTTTCCGCAGTCCGTTGAAGGTGGCTTCAGTTCCCCATGGCGCAAACGCAATCTCGCAAAGCCTGTCAGGCCGTCATTTTGAATGTCGGTGATGAGCTTTTAGACGGCATTCGTACCAACGGACACTTAGTTTGGCTTGGCGAGCAGCTCGCGCGTCGCGGCGTTCGTGTCTTGCGCGGTTCAGTCGTGCGCGATGAAGCCGAGCAGATTGCTGCTGAAATTTCACATGCCTGGAAAGAGGCGAATCTCATTGTAACCACCGGTGGCATGGGGCCAACCCGCGATGACCTTGTTCGTCAAGCGGTTGCTTCCGCTCTTGGTTTAAAACTCGTACACAATAGCCAAGCTGAAGCTATACTACGTGAGCGCTTCGTGCGTCTCCGCCGCGAAATATCTCCGGGCGACTTGCGTCAATGTCTTTTACCGGAAGGTGCCGAGCTTATTCCCAATCCTCGTGGCACTTCGCCCGGGATTTATCTTTCACACGAAGGACGCACGTTGGTTATGCTTCCTGGGCCAGGACTTGAACTGCGCCCGATGTTTGAGGAAGAAATTGTACCGCGGTTATGTTCGTGTGGCGCTGCGAACGAAGAGGAAGCTTATGTACAAATCCGGACCTTTGGGATTGGTGCAGTGCCACTCGAAAGTTTGGTGCGCCCACACCTGCTCTCTGGGATGACTTTAACATTTGGGACTCATACAGGCATCGTTGATGCACGTATCAGTGCTGGTGAAAGCGGGGCGTGTTGCGATCGTATGCTGGATGTTGCGCGCAAAATCCGCGACAGCGTTGGCGATGATTTTATTTGTACTGGGCACGCTTGCTTGGCGACGCTGCTCGTCGAGCAACTCACTGCCATGGGTTGCACGGTTGCGCTCGGTGAATCGTGTACAGGTGGACTTTTGGCGAGTGCCTTCACCGACGTGCCAGGAGCATCGAAAGTTTTAACAGGCTCGGCAGTGTGTTATTCCAATGATGCTAAAATGAGCATGTTGGGTGTTCCCTCATGCATTATTTCCCAGCACGGTGCAGTTTCTGCGGAGTGTGCGGCTGCCATGGCAACGGCGGCGGCGGAAAAGTTTGGTGCGGATTATGGCCTATCCGTCACCGGTTATGCGGGTCCTGGCGGCGGTACCGAAGAGGATCCAGTGGGCACAATCTACTTTGGCTATGCGTCGCCTTCAGGGGTTTGGACCCGCCGGGTAGTATTAGTGGGTGACCGCCTGCAAGTGAAGGCACGGGCGGTGAATACAGCTTTGGACTGGATGCGCCGTAATTTAAACTGTTACGGCGTCGAAGATAAGCTTCATAGCGCCTAAGAGGCTTCAGCGTTGCCATGAGCGGTTAGGCGAGGCGATGTTAAGTTATGCCCGCAAACTTGACCATCGTGGTCGGCGACGACGACTACCTCGTCGATCGTGAGGCCCGTGCGCGTTATGAGCGGGACAAAAAGAAAGCAGGTGAGGGCGTGGATGCTGAAATTGTGGATGCGCGACTGCGTGCGGTTGCAGATGCAGAAGTTATCGAACAACGGATTCGCAGTGCGCTCACCAGCCTCAGTCTTTTTGGTAACGCTAAAGTCGTCTGGATCCGTTCCTTAAACTGGTTGGAATTGCCGAAAGCACAGGCTGGCTCTGAATCTGTTGCCACGATTCTCGAGGAGCACCTTGTGCCTTTGATCACCCAGGTTGACCCTGAGGTCCGTCTGACAGTCTCGCTGTGTCCAGTGAACCGCGTGCGCAAAGAATTAAAGACACTGAAGGCGGAAGCGGGTGAATACTTGGATATACCCAAGATGGATGGTGATGATTGGATCGAGTTTACGCAAAAGGCTTTGCGTGACGCCGGTGTCAAAGCAGGCCCAGGTGTCGCGGAGTCCTTACTCGAAAAAGTTTCGGGATCGACGCGTGTGTTGCTTAGTGAATCTGAAAAGCTCGGCGTGTATGCCGGAGCCGAAGGAAAAATTACCGTTCAAGACGTGCAGCGCTTGGTTCCAAATTATGGCGAAGGCGAGGCCTTCGAGGTGGTGGATGCTCTTCTAGCGGCAGACCTTGAATGGACACTCGATGCGCTTGATCGTTTTGCATTTAACTCGAGTTCACCGCGCCCACTACTCGGTGCCTTGAACTCGCGTTTAAGACTTTTAATTCAAATGCGCGCGCTCGCTGACGCCGGTGCACTGAAGTTGACTTCAAACGGCGTGACTGAGCGCGAACTTGTAACGGCGGGCACACGTTATGGGCCGCTTTATGGTTCAGGGGGCAAATCTAGCCTCAACCCTTTTACGCAAAATGCTTGGTACCTTGGGACGAAAGTAGCCCCTGCGGCTGCGAACTTTACGCTGCGGGAGCTCATCGATCTGCAGCTAGATTTAACGAAAGTCTATGGTTCGGGTGATGAATTCACCACGTTCCGTGCGGCCTGTGTTCGCGTACTTGCAAACCGTTCCCGTCGTTAGCCCGTCTCTCGGGTTGCCGTCCTGCCTTATCCCTGCCAAACTCATTACCTGATTTCATGGACACCGTCCCTAACGTTCTCGCTGACCGCTATGCATCTGCAGAGATGTGTGCACTTTGGTCCCCTCGTGGACGCGTGGTGCTGGAGCGTGAGTACTGGATTGCGGTGATGCGCGCCCAAGCCGACCTCGGTTTGCCCATCCCTGCAGCAGCCATTGCTGCCTATGAGAAGGTGAAGGATAAAGTAGATCTCGAATCGATCCGTAAGCGCGAGGAGATTACGCGCCACGATGTCAAAGCACGTATCGATGAATTTTGCGCACTCGCGGGTCATGAGCACATCCATAAAGGATTAACCAGTCGCGACCTCACGGAGTCAGTTGAGCAACTTCAATTATACCGCTCACTCCGTTTGTTGCGCGCGAAAGCCGTCGCCGCTGCACAAGCTTTAGCTAAGCGCGCGCAGGCTGACCGAGACACAGTGATGGCTGCACGTACGCACAATGTCGCCGCTCAACCAACCACCGTTGGCAAGCGTTGGGCGATGTTTGGTGAAGAGTGTCTCCGTGGTGTTGCCATGCTCGATGCAGCCATTGGTGCTTTTTCTGCGCGTGGGTTAAAAGGTGCGGTTGGTACACAGCTCGATGCGCTGACCTTGCTGGCGGGTGACGCCGCAAAGGCTAAAGAGCTCGAGATGCGCGTGCTCAAGCATTTAGGCATACCGCATGTTTTAGGTGCCGTTGGTCAAGTTTACCCGCGCTCGATGGACCTCGAGGTAGTCTCTTCAATCCTCGTTGCGGCTTCGGGACCTTCGTCGTTTGCCAAAACTTTACGCCTGATGGCTGGCCATGAATTAGCCAGTGAAGGTTTCTTACCTGGTCAGGTCGGATCCTCCGCTATGCCGCACAAGATGAATGCGCGTACGTGTGAACGCATCAATGGACTTCACACGATTCTGCGCGGGCACCTAGCCATGGCGGCTTCGTTATCTGGTGATCAATGGAACGAAGGCGACGTCTCCTGTTCGGTTGTCCGGCGCGTTTTACTTCCCGATGCGTGTTTAGCGGCAGATGGACTTTTTGAAGCCTTCCTCACGGTCTTAGGTCAAATGGAAGTTAATCGCGGGGTGGTTGCGCGTGAACTCGGGCACTACTTGCCGTTCTTGCTCACGACGACTTTCTTAATGGAAGCGGTTAAGGCAGGAGCCGGCCGCGAATCTGCTCACGAAGCTATCAAAGAGCATGCTGTCGCTGTCGCTCGTGATCTTCGGGAGGGTAAGATTCATAAGAATGACCTCGTTGACCGTCTGGCGGGAGACGCCCGCTTGAGGCTCAACCGTGCTTCCATTGAGGCTGTCTTACTGAAGGCGTCTGATTTAACGGGCTCAGCGGGTTCTCAGGTGGACGGCTTTGTGGTAGCGGCAGCGGCCTGGGCCGTCCGCGTGCCTGAATCAGCAGGCGTTAAGCCGGGTCGGATTCTCTAACTGTTTTCCGCATTGCCAAGGGGGGGAAGGGTTAACACAACCAACCTTTCACACGTTCCATTCCCATGTCACTTCAAGGCAATCTCCTCGTCGCTCAAAGCGGCGGTCCCACCCCGGTTATCAACGCTTCCCTCGCGGGCGTCCTCTCTGAGGCTCTTAACCACGAAGACACGATTCCTGAGATCTATGGCGGCCTCAACGGCATCCATGGCATTCTCAAGGAAGACCTTGTGGACCTCGCCTCCGAGTCACAATTGACCGTGCGCGCCCTTCGTCACACCCCCGGTGCCGCTCTCGGTACTTGCCGTTACAAGGTGAAGAAGCAGTCCGACTTCGATCGAATCCTTCAAGTCTTTGAGGCCCACAACATCCGTTACTTCCACTACATCGGTGGCAACGACTCCCAAGACACCGCGGCTAAGATTGATGCGGCAGCAAAGGAAAAAGGCTATGACCTCCGCGTCATTGGCGTACCCAAGACAATCGATAACGATCTTCCTGTAACCGACCACTGCCCTGGTTATGGTTCGGTCGCGAAGTATATCGCCACCACAGTTCGCGAAATGTCGCTCGATAACGAAGCGATGGGACAAAACGATTTCGTTTCTATTCTTGAAGTGATGGGTCGTAACGCTGGCTGGCTCGCGGCGTCCTCAGTGCTCGCACGCCGTAAAGATCGTGCGAACAACGACGCTCCTCACATCGTCTTATTGCCTGAAGCTCCTTTCAACGCTGATGCTTTCGTCAACCGCGTTCTCGAAGTGCTTAAGTCCAACGCACATTGCTTCGTGGTTGTTTCCGAAGGCGTCCAAGACGAAGCCGGAAATTACCTCGGTGTTGATGCCTCGAGCACAGATGCTTTCGGGCACGCTGTTCTCGGCGGCGCCGGCGAATACCTTCGCACGCTCGTTGAGCAGCGCATCGATGGCGTGAAAGCTCGCTCAGCAAAGCTTGGTATCGCTCAACGTGCTGCCTCGCACCTCGCGTCACTCACGGATGTCGATGAAGCATTCCTTTGTGGTCAAGCCGCCGTTAAAGCAGCCCTTGCTGGTGAGTCGGGCAAGATGGTCGTCCTCGCCCGTATTGAAGGTAAGGATCACTACGCGGTAAAGACCGCCCTCGCGCCTCTTGGTGACATTGCCAACGGCGTAAAGGCATTCCCTGCGAACTGGATTGGGTCCGACCGCATGTCGATCGAGATTCCTTTCATCAAGTACGCAGCCCCCTTGATTCAGGGCGAAATTGTGCTGCCTTTCGATAACGGGCTTCCTCGGTACGCTCAATTGGCCTCGGCGCGCGTGAAACGCACCCTCGAGCCTTTTGCTGGGTAATTCGAGGTAGGATTGTGCGAGGCTTCAAAACCGGTGATTTCAAGGCTCTAAGGCGCCTTGGGGTCGTCGGTTTTGGCATTGCAGAAAGTCGGACTGTATAGAAAATAAGACAGTCCTACCCCCTATGAGGATTTTACCGCTAGTTCTATTTTTTGTCGGTATCGCTACCTCCTCTTTTGGTGCTATTCAAAAGGGGCAGATTGAAGTTGGTGGATTAAAAGGTAAGACAAGTTTGCTCAATGCCCAAGGTAAGCGCGCCCCGATGAGTCGCGGGATGACATTTAGCGAAGGGTACCGCGTCGAAACTTTAGTGGACTCGACTGCCGAGTTACTTCTCTCAAACGGATCGATCATCGTCGTCAACCCCGAGACGTTGATGGAAGTGAAAACATTTAGCCAGGTTTCGTCTCCGCTGATTGTTCCTGGAAAATACCGTGAGCTTGATGCGGAACCAACGCCTTCGGTTGTGCAAATTGAAGTCTACCGCGGGAAGATTGTTGGCGAAGCGCGTAAGCTTAACCCGAGCACTCAGTACACAATCAAAACACCGGTTGGTGTCGTGCGCGTGCGTGGCACTGTCTTCGGGGTTGATTACGAAGTAAAGCCAAGCGGACTTGGCTCGATGAATGTTGGCTGTGCGAGTGGTTCTGTCGCTGTTACCACAAGCACGGGCCAATCTGTAAACCTTCAACCTGGCCAACAGGCGACTGCGGTTGGCGTTCCTGAAACACCTCCTCCTGCAGCCGCATCTTCATCCACGGATAGTGGCACCACAGGCGGCGGAGCTGCGACCGATGGCGGCACCACAGGTGGCGGAGCTGCTGCGACCGACGGCGGTGCGACAGGTGGCGGAGCTGCTGCGACTGACGGTGGCACAACAGCTGGTGGCGCGACGACTGATGGCGGCACCACAGGTGGCACGACGACTGACGGCGGCACCACAGGTGGCACGACTGATGGCGGCACAACAGGTGGTGGCGCTACTGGTGGAGGTGCTGCGCCTGCAGCTCCAGATCTCGCTGAAATGCCTGAAACAAGCTTAACCGTTGCGCCTCTTCCACCTGCAGCTGCTGCAGGTCTAACAACTACTCTTGCGGCTGCTTCTAATCCTGTGCCTACAACCACAACCGGTGGTGGTGCGGCAACAACGACCGGTGGCGGCACGACGACAACTACTGGTGGTGGCACAACAACTGACGCTGGCGGGACCACAGGTACCACCACGGGTGGCGAAACGGGTGGCACAACTGGCGGTGGCGAAACCGGTGGCACAACAGGTGGCGAAACCGGCGGCACGGCCGGCGGTGGCGAAACCGGCGGCGGCGCTCCCCCTCCACCACCACCCCCTCCGCCTCCTCCCCCTCCCGATATTACGAATGTTATCGAGAAGGAGACCCAGGATTCAGTATCTCCGAGCGGAGGTTAATAAGTGGGCTTTAGCTAAGCCCGCTTGGGCTTGCTCTCTGTGCTGACTTCTTAGGCAATAGGTAGGTGCCTTGGCCGTCCTCCATTCGTGGTTCACTAATCACCTTTGAAGGTGGCGAGGGTGCGGGTAAGTCTACGCAGATACGCAAGCTTTGTGAGCGCTTGGTATTTGAGGGGAAAATTTCTGAAAGCGACGTCGTGCGCGTGCGTGAACCGGGTGGCACCTCGATGGGCGAGGGGATTCGCGAACTCCTAAAACGTCGCGATGCCACAATTTCATCTGAGGCAGAAGCATTACTCTTTGCCGCCTGTCGGGCACAACTTGTCACCGAGGTGATTATGCCTGCCTTAAAATCAGGTAAGGTTGTGGTCTGCGATCGTTTCGCCGATTCCACGGTCGCCTATCAACAAGGTGGTCGCGGATTGCCTGGGGACTCTGTGCGTGCGGTGAATGAACTTGCCTGCCAAGGCGTCACACCACGCCTAACTTTTCTCTTAGATCTTCCAGCGGAAGTGGGTCTCGCCCGTGCTTCGACACGTGATGGCGGAAGTCCTGATCGACTGGAGGCCCTCGATTTAGCCTTTCATCAACGCGTCCGCACAACCTATCAGCTTCTCGCGGCGGCAGAACCCACACGATTCTTGGTGCTCAATGCGGCACTTTCACCGGACGCGCTTGCCGAGTCCATTTGGCATGAAGTCACCCGCCGCTTCAGTTGATTTGCGGGCTCGCACTACGGAGGCTCTCGTGCGTGCTGCACGCGAGAGCCGTTTACCGCATTCTATCATGCTCCATGGGCATGATCTGGTAACGCTCCGGCAGACGGCATTCGAAGTAGCTGGACTTCAGTTGGGCGTAAAAGATGTGGTCGGACATATTGATTTTCGAGAACTGCGACCTTCGGGAAGGATGCGCTTCATCCGCTTGGATGATGTCTTAGACGCGGTCCGCTTCGCCAACCATTCATCCCACTCGGGTCGTAAGGCCATTGTGGTGCATGAGGTCGATCGGATGAATGATGAATCAGCCAATGCCTTTCTAAAAACTCTCGAAGAACCAATGCCAGGAACGGGCATCATCCTTTACACGACCAGCCCGTACCGAATCTTACCCACCATCATCAGTCGCTGTATGCGATTTAATATTGGCGGCCACCCGATGGCTCTCAGTGAGCCGACTTGGCGCATGTGGTTAGAAGATTTCCAAAAACTTTTAGAGTCGGTTAGTTCACCAACGCGCCCGCCGCTCGCCATTGTTGTCGCTTACGGATTATTGGCGAGATTCGATACAGCCCACCGGACACTCGTCGAACGTACCCTTGAAAAAGACCCTATCCCTGAATTTGCGGATATAGAAGATCGGGATGAACGTGAAGATTTGCAATCAGCGCACACGAGTCGAATTGAACGTGCGGTGCGCACGGAGATGCTTGCCGAGATGGAGGACGCCTTGCGGGTGTTTGCTAGGGCCAAAGACGGTCGGTCACGCCCCGTTGCAGAGGCTCTTTTGGCCATCGAGGATGCCTATTTCCGAGCTCATCGACTCAATGTCCCACCTCTCCTAGCCATCGAGAGCGCCATGCTCCAATTACTCCGCGCCATGGCACGTTCTGCGCAGACATAAATCGCGCTTAGGTTCGCTTTCATTATACCTCCTCTATGCGCACCCTTTTATTTCTTTGGTTTCCTCTGTGGCTTTGTGCGCAAGAAGGCCAGAAGCAGCGCCCCGAAGTCACTCAAGCGATTGCCAAAATGGCGGATACCATTGTGCGCATCGAAGTTATTTCCGAGGAGGGTGAAGACGGTCGCATGCGTCGCGATCATGCGGTTGGCTCGGGATCCATTATTGATGCCCAGGGTAACGTCTTAACCAATTATCACGTAGCAGGTCGTGGTGCGACGTTCCTTTGTCGTTTGGCTAATCGCGAAGAAATCCCAGCGACACTTGTGGGGGCAGATGCAATGACAGACTTAGCGGTCATTCGCCTCGATCTTAGCCGTCGTCGATCCAAAGAGCCATTACCTGTCGCAGAATTTGGAGACTCTGCGTTGGTCTCCGCAGGAGATACGGTTTTGTCGATGGGTTGTCCGGCGGGTTTGAACCAATCCGTCACCCTCGGTATCGTTGCCAATAATCAAATGGTGATGACACGTTTTGTTGGCGATATGGACCTAGATGGTGAGTCAGTTGGCGAATTGGTTCGGTGGATTGGCCATGATGCAATTATTTTTGGTGGAAATTCAGGTGGACCTCTTGTGAACGCTTTCGGAAAAATTGTGGGCGTAAACGAAATCGGCGTGGGCAGTCTTGGCGGTGCAATCCCTGCCAACACCGCACGGGCTGTTGCTGCCGAACTGATTCGTCATGGGAAAATTAGCCGCAGTTGGACGGGTATAGACGCTCGATCACTGCTGCGCAGCCAAGTCGATAAGCGCGGTGTGCTTGTCGGTGGTGTCTTAGCAAATTCGCCAGCCGAACGGGCGGGAATTAAAACCGGAGATATTGTCACAGCTTTTGATGCAGTTCCTGTGCATGCAGATTGTGCAGAGCAGATGCCAGATTTTCACCGCGCGGAATGCGGCTTGGTAATTGGTAAAGAGATAGACGTAGCGCTTTTGCGCAACAACCAGCCACTGGTTGTACGTCTGACCCCTGTGGAGCGTGAGGCACGGGTTGCGCGAGAGGTCGCACTTTCGACCTGGGGCGCAACGTTCCGCGATTTAACAACCGTTTCAGCATTGGTGAATCGTCGACTCGATCGCAAAGGCGTCCTTGTACACTCTCGCCGAGAAGGTGGGCCGCTCGCTACGGCCAAGCCCGAGATCAACGAGCGTGATTTAATTATATCCGTTGCGGGCCACCCGGTGGCGAATTTTGCGGAGCTACGGGCACGTACGCTCGAGGCAACCAAAGGGTCTACTGACCCTGTTCCTGTTTTAATTGGGGTGCGTCGGGGTGAGGCAGAAATGCTTTCGGTTGCCCGTCTTGGTCCAGAGCCCGAGCCTACAGCAGTGCCACGTGTGCCCAAGGCATGGGCAGGTTTAGCCACGCAAGTTCTCACCCCTGAGCTGGCTAAAGCCTTAGGTTTGACGGTGCGTTCTGGCGTACGGGTTACCCAAGTGTTGCCGAGTTCAGGTGCAGCCGAGGCGGGTATTCAGATGGGCGACATTTTGCTGAAGCTCGATGGGAAGGTTATTACATCTCGTCGCCAAGAAGATGCGGATAATTTTGGCACCATTCTTCGTGAGTATCCAGTCGACGGCACCGTGGAGTTAGAGCTGTTGCGTGAAGGGAAGCCTTTGACACTTAAAATGGCCCTCCGGGAACGTCCCGCACCCACACCCGAGTTGCCATCTGTCCGTGACCTCCGTTTGGGATTCACTGCACGCTCCTTGGGTTTTGATGACCGTGTTGATCGCGGATTACGCGAGAGTGCCCAAGGGGCGATTGTTACCAAAGTAGAGCGTTCAAGTTGGGCTGATTTAGCGGGGCTGCGTATTTCAGATATTCTCGTTTCGGTTAATGCTCAGCCTATCACGGATAATGTTTCCTTACGCAAAGCGCTGGATGCCCTTTTTAAGGACCGTCCTCAACATGTTGTCTTCCAAATTGAGCGCGGCATTACGGGTACGTTCTTGGAATTCGAACCGAATTGGGATCTTCTCGAGGAAAATTCCGTAAAATAACTTTATGTACAACCGATTACCCATGCGCCTCCTTGCACTTCTCTGTCTAACGTCTGCCTTGGCCGCTGCCCCTGGCGACACTCCCGCTGAAGTTACTGCCCGTAAACTTCACCAAACTTTAGCGGATGCGGTTGTGACTATCCGGGCCACGGTTACCATTACGGTTACGCCTGGGGATCAGCCTGCGCAGACCCAGGATCGCACCTTTGAGCAGCTTGGCACCGTGGTTTCTGCGGATGGCCGTGTATTGCTGGCGGCATCGTCGATTGATCCTGCAGCTATGATGAATGGTCGCACCGTTAACACGCAAGCAGGCCCCATGAAGCTTTCGGCAGTTTCTGAAGTAAAAGAGGCCTTCATTGTTTTAGCCGATGGCACTGAGATCCCTGCCAAAGTTATCCTGAAAGATAAGGACCTTAATCTTGCATTGATTGCACCGATAGCGCCTGCTGACGAAAAGTTTGTATGCATAGATACAACAGTCACTGACACAGTTGTGCCCGTCGACGAAGTCATTGTTTTGGGGCGGATGGACAAGTCGTTTGACCGTTGTGCCAAAGTTGAAGTCGACAGCGTGGCTGCCGTTCTCACGAAGCCACGTCCCTTTATATCAATCCATATCCCGACCACGGGTTGCCCTGTTTTTAGCGCCAACGGGAAGTTTGTGGGTATGACTTCAGGTAAACTGACGACGGGGGATGACGGTGACAGTGAAGGCATGGTGCCCGTGGTTATTCCTGCAGTAACTCTTCAGAAGTTTTTGGCGCCATCCACGGCTAAGCCTGCGCCGACGCCTGCGCCCACGAAGTGACCCGGATTTATCTATTTTCTCGCAACCTAGGCATAGACCTCGGTGTTGTATAATCACATGGACGTTCCTGAGTCGGATCCGGATGCAGACGACCGCCGTTTAATGCTTTTAGTTGCGGCGGGCGATGGCGACGCGTTACGGGTGATTGTGGAACGGCATCATGGCCGGCTGGTGGGCTTCTTGACCTCGCAGTTGGGTGCCCAAGCGGTGGCTGAAGAGTTGGCTTTGGAGGTTTTTGTTAGGCTCCATCGCGCTGCGCCGCGTTGGCGACCAGAGGCCAAACTCAGCACCTTCCTTTTTCACATCGCGCACAACTTGATGCTCAATGAGTATCGACGCAGGGCTCGAAAACCAACGAGTCCGATGGAGTTAGCTCCAGAACGAGGCGATGATACGCATGCCTCCAATCGTGCAGTTGCGGATATTCAAGAGGCCTTTCTGAACGCAGTGGAGGCTTTGCCAGAAGAACAGCGCACCGCCATCCTCTTACTCGTCCAACAGGACCTCTCCTATGAAGAGATTGGCAAGGTTATGAAGGTCTCGGTTCCTTCTGTGAAGACTTGGGTGCACCGAGCACGCCTACAGTTGCGTAAAGCCATGGGGGATGAATTCCGCACACTTTCATGAAACTTGGTCCCAACCACGGGGTTTTATCGTAGAACCCATCCGTTTATGGACGACATCGATCCCAACTTAGAAGCCCCTTTGCGCGACGCCCTGCGTCGTCGCCGGGAACTTACGGTTCCTGGATTTACCAATCGTGTAATGGTGGCAATCCAGCGCGATACGCATCGCCGCAAGGTCATTCGTTGGGTTTCAATTTCTGCACCCTTAGCAGGTTGTGCTGCATTGCTCGCACTATTTCTTGGCAATCTTTCGGATGGCCTCAATCCCAACGAAGCAGATTTTGCCCGTTTGATTTCTGCCCATGATAAAGTGATTGTCTCTACGCCCCATCTTGAAGACGCCGATGCTTTGGTAGCTTTTGCGTTTTCTGAATCGACGGTTGTAGCGCCGCATCTTGATACCACGGATTCCTTGGAGGAATTAATGGATCTTGTCCTTTCGGAGTCTTAAACCGACTTAGCGTCCTTCTTCGCGTAGGACCTGAACAATATCAGCGAGTCCTAGCACGCGGCGACCATGCATGTCGCGTTCGAAATATCGATCAACCTTGCGAACAAGGTCGAACGGTTCTTCGGGCAAGTTGTCTTCGTCGAACTCCATTTCATCGACAGCATCTAGGTCATCTAACACATGACTCATTCGCCGGGCGTCGCCTTCAATAATTTGTGCAGGATTGGGCAGTCCCCCGCGCTTGGGTAGAGTGAAGATGAGGCAAGGAACTGACTCCGACTGTTGTTTTTCTAGAAAATTGCTGAGCCAGGCATTGGGAATATCCGACCGGCCGACCAGTACGGCTGCATCTGAAAAATGTAAGCAAGCTTGATACCAATCCAAGAGCACGTCTCTTCGGTGCAGCAAGGGAAGGTCGACGACAGTGACGATACGTTTAATCTCCCAGCCTGCAGCAGGTGCGGCGGCAATGAGGGCTTCGAGTTGGTCAATCTGAGAGTTCCGGCCATCCGTTACCAATACGGCTGCTCTTTCCTCGCCAGGTTGCGGTAAAGAAACCTTACCTGAGACGTTTGACCAATGGGTTTCATCGGTGGTTAACCCGTGGGTGAAAACGCGCACGACTTGTCCTTCTGGCCAACCATAGGTAGCGATATCTTGGGCAATCTCGGTGCGCTGAGAGCCTGTGACCCCCAGCACCAGGCATAGTTCTTTCATCGGGTGCGGCCGCACTTACCAAACGAAGCATTTTGTGCACGGTCACGCATCCAGTGGTCGACGAGAACAAGGGCGGCCATTGCTTCAACAATAGGAACTGCCCGCGGGAGCACGCAGGGGTCGTGGCGACCTTTAGCTGAGATCTCTGTTGATTTGCCTGACTTCTCTACAGTGGTTTGTGGACGTAAGACGGTTGCGGTCGGCTTAAAGGCGATACGGAAATCTATGTCTTCGCCGTTGGAGATTCCGCCTTGGATTCCGCCTGAACGATTGGTTGTTGTACGAATACGTCCGCTGCGTTTGACGAAGGCGTCATTGTGTTGGCTGCCGCGAAGTAATGTGCCGGCAAAACCACTACCGATTTCAAATCCCTTGGTGGCGGGCAACGAGAGCATGGCTTTTGCGAGGTCGGCCTCGAGTCGATCAAAGACGGGTTCGCCAAGGCCTGCAGGTAATCCGGTAATGACGCAGCGAATGACGCCACCAACGGAATCGCCTTCGGAGCGTGCTTCCCGGATGCGTGCTTCGATGCGCGCAGCCGTTGCTGGGTGCGGGCAACGACTAGGGTGTGCTTCAACTGACTTCTCGGTTGGCAACTTCGCAGGCTCTGGCATGCGAATGTCTTGTACGCTTTCGACCCAAGCGACAATTTTTGCTCCACAAGCGTGGTGTAAAATAGTCTTAGCGACGGCTCCGGCAGCGACACGCGCAGCGGTTTCACGTGCAGAAGCTCGGCCACCACCTTCAACGGCGCGTATCCCGTACTTCGCATCATAGGTGAAGTCTGCGTGCGAAGGACGATAGGCCTTCTGCATTTCTTTATAGGCCGAAGGACGCTGGTCGGTATTCCGGATTAACAGGGCAATGGGACTGCCTAGGGTTAGGTTATCGGTGGATATACCTGAAAGAATTTCCACAGCATCAGCTTCTTTCCGCGCGGTCGTTAAATCGCTCTGGCCTGGCCGACGACGCGCTAGTTCGCTTTGTAGGAATTTGAGATCAAAGGGAACGCGCGGAGGACAGCCATCAATGACGACGCCAATTCCAGGGCCATGGCTTTCGCCAAAAGTGCTGATGCGGAATAGATGACCGTGAATATTGCCCATGGAGGTGAAAGAGGTGTTCAGAAAAAACGCCGCCAGGCTTGTGGCCAGGCGGCGTTATTCAAAACCGTCGACCGTAATTAGCGGCCGAGACTTTGGGTAATGCGGTGAATGACCTGCTGGCTCTGTTGGCAGTTGCCAAGGGTGCCCCAGCGGACGGAGGTTGAAGTGCAGTCAGCACCTGTAGTGCTGTCGCTCGCTTTGCTGATGTCGATTGTGACTTGGACGTCACCGATCGCACGTGCATAAACGGTCACGCCGGTTAATTCGCCTTCGCCCGAGCGGTGCTCGGTTTCGCCGACGCGGCCAAGGATGCCGAGGTCGCGCATGCCATCAAGGGCACGCTTGCTCGCTACAAAGACTGCAGTTACGTCGGACTTGTAAGTGGTTGTGAGACTTCCGCCCGACCAGCTCGCTGAGCTGTTATCAGGATTGTCGACGCCAACCGCGGTGGTGCAGCCAGTAATGGCTAAGGTTGAGACGAGGGTGAGGATAGGCAGGATGTGCTTCATGGCGTAGGTTCGATGTACTGTGAAAGCAGAGCCTGAGCCCTATGGCAAATGCAAACCGCAGGCCCTCAAATACACGAGAAAGGCGATTCTGTAATGACTATCTTAATACATTGCTACAAGAACGCCGGAAGATCTGCGCGCCAGGGCTAGAGACCCTAAAAAACGGTCCTTTAGTTAAATATGTGTTAAATACTTTGTAAATATATGTTTATTAACGATTTGTAGTTTTATTTACAAATTAACCGAGGATCGCGCTTGTGAGTAAGTAAAAGGGCAGGGTTTGGGGCAAATTGCTTGACCAGTGGGGCAATGTGGGGGAAAGTGGGTTCAAAGGGGGTACTTTCCCTCGGCATAAGCTATGTCAACGCCCAACCCACATCATCAAGGTCTCTTTACAGGCCTCCACCATGGCAAGGTGGACGAGAAAAATCGTGTGACGATTCCGGCGGCCTGGCGGTCGGACGAACTCGAAAGTCAGAGTTACCTAGCCATTTTTCATCCCGCTGTCGGAAGTGTGATTGTTTTTCCGCCTGCGATGGTGGCGCGTATTGCCGAAGCAGCGCGTCAGGTTGCGATCAGTGATCCTGCAAAAGTGGATGCGATGACAACGTTGGGTGAGAACAGCATTGAGGTTAGTTGCGATCGTACCGGGCGCATCACATTGAATGACCGTATCGTCACCCAAGCGAATCTTGGTCGTGAGGTTATTTTTAGCGGCGCATTCACGACGTTCCATATTCGCGGACAGAATCCGCCGCGGCCTGATCGCGATTCTCCCCAGACGCGCGCCATCCTGGAAGCCCTTCGCCAACTCGGTCTGTAAGTTGTATCCAAAATCTATTTACACTATTCACAGCTTGTTCACACCTACGGTCCATGCCCCTGTTCTGCTCGAGGAAACTCTCGTGCTGTTGGCTCCACGTAGTTCTGGTAAGTACTTAGATTGCACGTTTGGTGGCGGAGGTCACACCACGGCGATTTTAACGCGAACAGCTGGAGCCCACGTCACCGCACTCGATCAAGATCCGGAAGCGGTAGATCGCGCTGCGGAGATCACGAGCCGCTTCCAAAAAAGTTTTTCGTTTTACCCAATTAATTTTCGTCACCTTGACCGCGTCCCGGGGTCTTTCGACGGTGTTTTGATGGACATAGGGGTGTCTTCACACCAGCTCGATACGCCAGGACGCGGTTTCTCTTTCCGTAATGATGGGCCCGCTGATATGCGGATGGATACCACGTCTGGGCGTTCGGCTGCTGAATTTCTCGAGTCGGCTAGCCGTGAAGAAATCGAAGAAGCCATTCGCGATTATGGTGAAGAACCTCGCTGGCGACGCGTGGTCGGTGCGATACTCGCAGCAAGGGGTACAGGTAAACTTTCGCGTACCGCATCGCTGGCTGAGCTTATCGCTCAAGCGGCACCACCTCCACCTGGCCCGCGCGGGAATCATCCAGCAACGCGTTCATTTCAAGGTATCCGCATCGCGGTGAATGATGAATTAGGTGCCCTTGAAGAAGCGCTACCCAAAGCATTCGCCGCTTTATCCACAGGCGGTGTGTTAGCCGTCATTGCTTTCCACTCTTTGGAAGACCGGATCGTGAAGCGTTACTTTAATGAAATGAGTGGTCGCCCTGTTGACCGTGATGACTCGCGCACACAAGACCAGCGAGTCGTTCAAGCTGAGTTGCTTACACGTAAACCAATCTCGGCGGCAGAAGCTGAAACCCACATTAACCCTCGGAGCCGTTCTGCCCGGCTTCGTGCCATTCGCCGCCTCACTCGATGAGTTCACTGCGTTCATGGGCAGTCTTTTTCGTATTTGCGACGATTGCCTTGGGCGTTGTGGGCGTGGTTGTGATGATGCAGGTCCGGCTACAAGCCGATGAAGTCGGTCAACGTATTCGTCGGATCGAAAGAACCACTGAAGAGCGACGAAAAGAGTTAGCCTATATTGAGCGCGAGCGGAGCAAGGCCCAAGACGTACTGAGTCTTGAGCGACGTGTGGGTGAAGACCTGCGTCCACCTGAGCCGACCCAAGTCATTTGGGTGCGACCTGCTTTTGTACATCCCGCTACGAGTGCGATCCTAAATCCACGCATGGCTGCACTGGATAGTGCGGTGCGAGAGCCTGTTGATCAAGGTGGGGGTGTCCTGCGATGAGCCTGACTCACGCCAGGCGTTTTCGATTCCACGCCTTGGTGTGCCTCGTCTTGCTGGGATTCGGCGCACTTCTTTGGAAGTTGGTACAACTTCACGCGATTGATGGCCCGCGTTTGCGTGCCCATGCGATTGAAGCTCGTCGCGAAGTTACCAAGCACCCCAGTCGTCGAGGTGAGATTCGGGATCGTCAGGGAAATCTTCTCGCTGCTTCGGATACGGTTTGGGATGTCGGTATCGATCCGCAATGCGTTTTGCCTGAAGACCGCGGGCGTGCTGTCGAGATAGCAAAGCTGCTGAATATACCGACGTCTAAAGTCGTGCTGGCGATGTCGGAATCGAGTCGTTGGCGTGAACCCACAACTCCTGATGGCACACGCCGCGAGGTGCGCTGGATTGTTCTCTCCAAGGAAGTCAACGAAACCTCTAAACGTGCGATAGAGGCTTTTCGTATTAAGGCGCTCTATTGCGAAGAAAAATTCCGCCGGACGTACCCGCAGGGTTCTCTCGCTGCCCATGTTGTTGGCTATATCAATCAAGATGGCGATGCGGTAAGCGGCGTGGAGAAATCGTTTAATGATTTATTAAAAGGCCAGGATGGCTGGATTGAGTCTGAGCGTGATGGTCGTCGCCGCGAAGTTGTTGCCCGACGTTTGCGGGATGTCCCTGCGGTCAACGGTCAGACTATCGAGTTAACCGTCGACTCCGTCATTCAGAGTTTTTGTGAACAAGAATTATCTGAAGTCGTCGCAGCGTATCAGCCTAAAGGCGCCGTGGTAATTGTCAGTGAGCCGCGTACAGGTAAGATTCTAGCATTAGCATGTTCACCGACTTTTGATTTAAACCGGTACTCTGATCGCAAGGCTTCGCCGCTGGATTCGCAGCGCAACCGAGCTTTAGCAGATCTGTATGAGCCTGGCTCAGTTTTCAAAATCGTGACGATCGCGGGCGCTCTGCAAGCAGGTATTATTACGCGTCGTTCAGTTTTTAACTGCTCGTCTGATATCGTACCGTATCGCGGGCGTATGGTTTCGATGCCGGCAGATTCGCACCACATGGGCTCAGCGGATATTAGTCGGATTGTCAGCGAGTCTTCGAATCGCGGTACCGTCCAGGTTGGTATGCGTTACGCAGAATCATTGGGGGAAGCTCGCTACTTTGAACTCATCCACGCTTTTGGATTTGGAGACGAAACCGGCATTGCCTGTAATGGGGGTGAAGTCCGCGGTTTATTAAGTCCGGTTTCCCGGTGGGACGGTTTAACAATTTCGCGTTTGCCGATGGGGCACTCCATCAGCGTGACACCCATCCAGATGCACATGGCAATGTCGTCGATTGCTGCAGACGGCTTGTTGATGCGGCCGTTGATTGTTGGCCGAGTATTAAATCCTGATGGCTCAATTTCGGTTGAATACAGTCCGAGAATTCATGGCCGGGCAGTCTCTGCGGGTGCCGCGCATGAACTCGCCGATTTGCTGCGAGCGGTTTGTTCAAAGGAAGGCACGGCACCGGATGCAGCGATTCCAGGTTACGATGTCGCTGGTAAAACCGGGACAACCCAGAAGCTTGTCGACGGACGTTACTCGACAACCAAGCACGTTGCATCTTTCTCAGGATTTTTCCCTGCATCCAATCCGCGCATTGCCATCACGGTGGTCGTAGACGAGCCGAATATGCCTGGGGTGGCCTACGGCGGTAAAGTTTCTGCCCCCATTTTCCGTCGGATTGCCGAGCGGTGTATTAAACGGTTAGAAATTCCCCCCGTGTCGACTGCGCCAACCCGCAGTTTTGCTGAACGATGAGTGCAGCCCACGCTACGATGGAGCACGCGTCCCTGACGACGCTTCTCAAAGGCATACCGACCTTAGGTCGATCTGGAATGTGGCATAATCGCATCACCGCTATTGTCACGGATAGTCGACGCATGGTACCGGGAGCGCTCTTTTTTGCACTCGATGGTATCCGTTCGCAGGGGCATGCATTTGTAAATGAAGCGGTTGCTCGCGGAGCTGCCGCTATTATTTCTGCACACCCGGTTGAGGGCATACCTGGTGCGGATGCGGCACAAGTTGCGGAACCGCGTAAGGTTTTAGCCGAAGTCTCACGGCGTTTTTATGGGCATCCCGAAACAGCGCTACGTTTAGCCGCCGTCACAGGCACCAACGGGAAGACGACCGTAACGACATTGTTACGCCATTTACTTGAGCAAGCTGAGCATAAGTCTTGGGGGCTTATTGGAACCGTACGCTACCAATTAGGTGCGCGCTCCATTCCCTCCTACAAGACAACTCCCGAGTCCGCAGATTTGGCAATATTCTTTAGGCAAATGGTCGACGCCAACTGTGTCGGTGCGTGTTTAGAAGTAAGCTCTCATGCGCTCGAGCAAGACCGTGTGCATGGGTATCATTTCTCTGTCGCTGCATTTACCAACCTCACACGCGACCATATCGACTACCACGGCGACCTCACGCGGTACTTACAAGCCAAAGCGCGTCTATTTGATGGATCGCTGGGAGTACGTCCGCACACGGTCGTCTTAAATGCAGATGACCCGGCGAGCGCTGAATTAGCACGATTAGCAGCCCCATCCGTTGTGCTGACATTTGGCTTGAGTGCTGGGTGTGATTTGCGGGCGAGAACGACCGCGTTAACCTTAGAAGGGGCATCATTTGAGGTAACCTGGAAAGGTCGTACCGCCAGTTTCACTTCACGTCTTCCGGGCACCTATAATGTCTCCAATATCCTTTGTGCCCTCGGCTGTGCCGCTGCGCTCGGGCATGATCCACTCGCACTCGCTGCGGCGGTAGAATCTTTCCCCGGCGTTTCAGGGCGCATGGAACGGGTTGAAGCCGGACAAGTTTTTCCTGTCTTTGTAGACTACGCACATACCGATGATGCGTTGCGCAATGCGCTCGGCATGCTGCGTGCAATTACGCCAGGCCGCGTACTTTGCGTGTTTGGTTGTGGTGGCAATCGTGACCGCGGTAAGCGGCTGGTGATGACCCAAGCGGTGGCTGAACTTGCACACCGTGCTTGGGCAACGGCGGATAACCCACGTCGTGAATCACTGGAAGTTATCTTTGATGACATGCGGCCGGGTGCAGGCGCCCCGGGCGTTATGGAATTTGTTGCGGATCGACGTGAAGCGATTGCCCGTGCCTGTGCAGACGCAAAGAACGGCGACTGTGTCCTGATTGCAGGTAAGGGACACGAAACAACTCAAGAATTTGCAGAAACTGTTGTGCCCTTTGACGACCGCCAGGTCGCCCGCGACGTCTTGCGTAACCTTCAATTACGCCGTGCCTAAGATGCCGAACTTCGACTCTACATTACTTGCGTCGTGGTCTTCGGGACAATGGGTAGGCGAGGCCCCATCCCGCATCACTGGATTTGGTAATGACACGCGCGTGCTTTCACCAGGGGACGTTTTTGTCGCTCTGCGTACAGTCCGTCGCGACGGACATGATTTCCTCCATGATGCACGAACACACGGCGCATCATGTGCGTTAGTTTCACGCAAGGTCGTCGACCCGTTACCACAACTCGTGGTGGATGATGCGCTTCTTGGCTTACAACGTGTTGCCTCGGCTTGGCGCTCAACCCTCAAGATGCCTTTTGTGGGGGTGACGGGAAGCGTTGGAAAGACTTCCGTGAAGGAAATGCTACGGCAAGCACTCGGCGCTCGTGCGTATGCAACCCAAGCAAATTTAAATAACACTCTAGGTGTGCCGTTGGCCATTTTGCAGGCAGACCCAGCACTTCACGATGCAGCCGTTATTGAAGTCGGCATGAGTGAGCCGGGTGAACTCGCGATTTCTGCGCGCGTGCTACGTCCAGATGTTGCCGTCGTAACGAATGTTCGCGCGGCTCATCTTGAGGGCTGTGGCTCCATTGACGGTGTTGCTCAGGAGAAGTCTGAATTAATCCGTGCACTCTCGAAAGACGGTGAAGCGTTCGTTTTAGCAGAGACACTTCAATTCAAAGCATTTGATAATCTGCGTGGACAGTGCGTCGCGCTCTGTGAAGAAGGAAAGACTGCGCCCGTTGGCGTACGCCGTACTGCTCGCTATAGCCTACAGTCGGTTAACCAAGGGTGGCGCTTACAAATTCGTGATCCAGAACTCGGTGAATTCAGTGTCGAACTTGGGCCCATTTCACAGGGCCAAGGCTACAACGCTGCATTAGCTGGTCTCGCAGCTTTACGATCTGGCGCAAAGTCTGCCGACATCGCCAAGGCTCTTTCTGCTTGGCGGCCACTTTCGGGAAGAGGCTCGGTCCACGATTTTTCAGGACACCCGCTTTATATCGACTGTTACAATGCGAGCCCGGCTTCATTGGCCGATGCTGCCCAGACTTTTGTGCGTCAAACAAAAGGCCCGCGCCTCTTTGTCTTAGGCGGTATGGCCGAATTGGGTACCGAATCTATTCAGCTTCATCAAGATGCGGGTCGCGCTTTGCCGCTTAGCCCAGGCGACCACGTTATTGTTTATGGCGGTGATGCCCCTGCGCTCGCTGCGGTCTGTGCCGGACGCGTTGCCGCGAATCACGCAGAGTTAGCTGCGGCAATTCAGGCTCACCGTGGGCCTGTTCTATTAAAGGGAAGTCGTGCGCACGCCCTTGAACGTGCACTGCCGGAAGCACTCCGGAAAACCTTAGGATTCCACTGAGATGCTTTACCGTTTAACCGAACTTGAAAAACTTTGGGGGCCTTTCCGGCTCTTTGACTACCTGTCGGTGCGAATGATCTTTGCCTTCATCACGGCACTCGTGATTGGGCTGGCTCTTTCTGGACCTATTCTGCGTGCATTAGCGAAGCTTCGTCAGCCCGAGCGCGATGCGCGTCTGATGGGTGAGCTCGCCAAGCAAGGAGGACTGGTCCCGACGATGGGAGGGTTGTTGATTGCCGCAGCGATGCTGCCTGCAGTGCTGCTTTGGGTTAAGTGGAATCTACTCGTGATAGCAGCTTTGATTGCCTTCATTGGCATGGGCGCGATCGGCTGGTATGATGATTGGCTAAAGATTCGCCACGGCAGTGCCGATGGTATTTCCGCTCGTCGGAAATTAGGACTTCAATTTGTGGTAGCGGCATTGGCATTCGGCGTGCTGCTACTGGATACGAGTCGACAATTGATGATGGCAGAAATTTGGGTGCCTATGCTGAAGCAACCGATTTGGTCCCCAGGGGTATTCGGTCTTTCACTGGCGAGCGTACTCTGTGTGGCGGGCATTTTCTTCTCACTTGTTGCAGTCGGTTCCTCGAACGCCGTTAACTTAACGGACGGTCTTGATGGACTGGCGATTGGTTGCGTACTCACGACAACCTTGGTTCTGGCTGTCGTTGCTTACTTAGTGGGCGACATTCGTCACGCCGAATACCTGCAACTTCGACACGTCATTGGTGCCGGCGAACTCGGTGTAGTTTGCTGTGCCTTGGCGGGTGGTGCTTTAGTCTTCCTTTGGCACAATGCCTCGCCGGCTACTATTTATATGGGGGATGTCGGCGCCCTTGGTGTTGGCGGTTTCCTTGGTGTGACTGCGTGTGTGATCCATCAACCATTCCTTTTAGCCATTGCGGGTGGCGTCTTCGTGGTCGAAGCAATTTCCGTCATCCTTCAGGTCGCCTATTTTAAGACGACGGGTGGGAAGCGTTTGTTCCTGATGACGCCCATTCATCACCACTTCCAGAAACTTGGCTGGCCGGCGACCAAGGTCGTTGTCCGTTTCTGGATCCTCTCACTTCTCTGCGGCCTGCTCGGCTTGCTTTCACTCAAAGTCCGATGATTGAGTTGCCCGAAATTCTACTCCGCCGACTGAATCGTCCTGCCGCGATTTTGGGTACAGGCGTGAGCGGGCGTGCGATTGCTGAAGCGCTTCAAGCGGCTGGAAAGTCAGCGATAAGTTATGATGAGCGTGGTCCGCATGCTACCTTCGGGGCTACGGAAGCTGCCAGCCATGACCTCGTCGTCATTAGTCCTGGTTTTGCACAAACCCATCCATGGCTTCTCGCGGCACGTCGTGCGGGGTGTCTCTGCCTTTCGGAGTTGGATTTTGGTGCATTGCTCTGGGATGGACCAGCGGTTGCGGTGACGGGTACCAATGGGAAGACTACCCTAGTTGATTTCTTGGCTTTTGCCCATAAACGCGCCGGGCAAAATGCGATTGCCTGTGGGAATGTTGGGCTGCCGTTAACTGCCGTTGCTTTAAATTCATCGGTGGCCGGATTGTTGCCGATTGTTGAAGTCAGTTCATTCCAGTCTGAAGATCTTCGGCACTTTTCGCCTGAGGCAGTTATTTGGTCGAACTTCGATGAAGATCACCTGGATCGCCATGGTGACGTGGAAACATATTTCCGCGCTAAGCATAAACTTGTCGAACGTCTACTTCCGGCTGGACCATTGGTTGTAGGTGTTTCGGTAGCTGAAGCAGCCAAGACATTTGGGATTAGCCTTCCGGATGACACAATTATCGCCCGCCGCGAAGATGTGGCGGATTCAATTCCAGTAGGATCGCCGTTTGACAGCTGGCCCCAGCGCGAGAACTGGGCTTTGGCGGCCGCTTACTGGAAGGCGCGCGGACTTCCGTTGGAGACGCTGGAAGGCGCTGCACGGATTTTCCGACTTTCACCGCACCGTCTACGCAAGGTAGCCGAAGCTGGCTTGGTAGAATTTTGGAACGACTCTAAGGGCACTAATTTCCACGCAACGCTCGCTGCTCTCCATGAATTCACTTCTCCAGTTCGCTGGATTGGTGGAGGTAAATGGAAGGGTGGGGACATGCGACGTTTTGCTGAGCGACTCTCGGGCGTGATTGAATCTGCTTTCTTAGTCGGTGAAACCGGACCTGAGCTGCACGCTTTATTCCAAGAGCTGGGACGTCCCAGTAAAGTCTATGGAACGCTCGAGGAAGCGACACTTGCGGCCGCCCGCGATGTGGCCCAGCGCACCGTTGTTTTACTGAGTCCAGGCTTCTCCAGCTTCGACATGTTCCGCGGCTATGCCGAGCGCGGTCTCGTCTTTGAGCGTGCAGCCCACGGCTTGGCTCAGAAATCCCGATAAATTTCCACCAGGAATACCAAACACACATAACCCAAATACATACTACCATGAGACCCATGCTCACCATCAGTGCCGTTGTGCTTCTGCACCTCGGAATTATCGCCGTACTTGTCGGCGTTAATGGCTGCCGAACCACTACCGGCTACGAGAAAGACGGCAATCTCGGTGCCTACGTCGGCGTTGCCGGCGCAAGCGCTGCCTCGTCGTCCTCTGCCCCTACTTTAGGGGGCATGAATGAAGTACCTAAACCAATGTCGGTAACAGGTAAGCCTGCGGGCGCTGTTGTTCGGTCAGTTGGTAAAGGTGGCACGCACACTGTCGTCGCCAATGAATCCCTTTGGGTCATTGCCCGCCGTGAAGGTGTGAGCATCGACGCAATTTGTGCGGTGAATAACATCGAACAGAATACAGTCCTCCGTGTCGGCCAAAAGATTGTCATTCCTGATGGTTCAACACCTGTGCCAGCTCGCAAAACGACAACTGCAAAATCGACAGGTTCATCCGCTCCTTCTGCGCCTGCGGGCCCTTCGCCCTTGGCCGCACCTGCAGGTGGCTTTGGTGGTTTCGGTGGCGTTCCTGCGGCTGCACCCGAAGAGCCAAAGGCTCCGGCACCTGCACCCGAAGAGAAGAAGCCCGTCGCACCTGCTGCGTCGACTTCACCTCTGGCGGCTCCTGCGGGAGGCTTTGGAGGCTTCGGCGGCGCTCCAGCTGCACCGACCCAGACACGCTAATTATTAGCAACGCGTATGGTGTTTAAGGCCGAACAAGGTAGCAGGACCCAAGGGGTCGTCCGTGCTACCTTGTTCGTCCCTTTCTTGGTCGCCGCGTTAGCGATATTCGGGCTGATCGCACTGTATAGTGCGGGCTACTCGATGTCGCTGCGCGAGCCGACTGCGGCGGTCACGCGCCAGCTTATTTACGTACCCATCTCATTATTCATGGGATGGCTTGCTTGGCGCGTCGACCTCGACGCATTGCGTGCAGTTAGATGGTACGTGCTGGGTGCAGTGATGTTTTTGCTGTTACTTGCACGTACTCCCGGCATCGGAAGAATGGTCAACGGTTCTTGGCGCTGGATTGATTTCGGATTTTTCCGATTACAGCCCTCTGATCTAGCAAAGATAGCTATGGTCATTGTTTTGGCTGACTTACTCGCTCGGATGCAGCGTCGAACATTGCCTTACCGTGGCAATTTTTGGCACTTCAGTTCGCGCGAGCCCTATTTGTTTACGCCCCGCGGTTGGGGAGATTTAAAAGAAGGATTTCTTGAGCCTGTTGGTGCTGTCTTACTGGTCTGCGCAGGCATTGCACTTGGACCAGATCTTGGGACGATTGTTTTGTGCTGTGCGGTCGGTGCGGCGATGCTCTTTGTGTGCGGCGCCCGTTTGTCCTACTTGACAACGGCGTTCGTCATCGCAGGTGCGGCATTTACGTTCTTGGTGTTGAATTGGGAAAACCGCTTACGTCGTTTCATGTCGTTCATGGATCCCGAAGGACGACAAGGTGATGAAGCCTACCAGCTTTTCCAAGGGATGTTGGCGTTTGCTTGTGGAGGAATCATGGGTGTTGGTCCTGGCAATGGTATGCAACAGCGTGCGTATCTTCCCGAAGCGCATACAGACTTCGTATTTACGATTATTGGAGAAGAGTGGGGTTTACTGGCGACAGCCCTTGTCGCACTAACCTACTTAGCAATCTTCTTAATTGTGATGCGGGAGCTTCGTCGGTGCACGGACCTATTTCGTTTCGCCGTAGCTCTGGGTTGCTCGCTCTTCCTTACATTACAGGCGCTCGTTAACATGTTAGTCGTCACTGGCTTGTTGCCCACGAAAGGCATCGCATTACCTTTCATTAGTTACGGTGGCACCAACCTCGTAGTTTCTGGGATGCTAGTTGGCTTGATGCTCAATGCTTTGCGCGACCAAGGAAGAACAGTGGTTAAACCCGTTATTCAACAATGAGTAGAGTCCTTTTGGCATGTGGTGGTACGGGTGGTCATCTCGCCCCGGGTATTGCGTTGGCCGAAAAACTTCATGCACGTGGCGTGGAGACATTACTTTTGGTGAGTCGAAAGACTGTCGATTCGCGCATGCTTGCGCGCTACCCGCACCTTCAGTTCCGAGCCGGTCGTGGACGTGGATTTGGCCCAAGTTTACTCGACCGTATTTTATTTCTGCCCTCAATGGTGTGGGCATTGCTGGATGCACTGTGGGTTGTTTTGAGCTTTAGGCCCAATGCGCTAGCTTGTTTCGGTGGATTTATGTCCGTGGGTCCAGCGGTTGCATGTTGGCTGGCGCGCGTTCCTGTTCACTTGCACGAAGCAAACATGCGTGCCGGAAAAGCCATTCGCTGGTTAGCGCCATTGGCTACGAGCGTGCATGCGCCACCCGCCACAGGTTTACGCAGTAAGTATTTACGGTCGGGTGGATTTCCTCTCCGTGCAGAGATTCAGCCGCTGTCGATTGATCAAGCGCGCGGCGAACTTCATTTTCCAACTTCCGGTAAACTTATACTCGTGGTTGGAGGTAGCCAGGGTGCGAACGCACTTACGCGTTGGGTCGAGGTATCCGCACCTGCTTTAGCAAAGTTAGGGTGTCATGTACTTTGTCTAACCGGGCCGAACGGAAGCGAGCGCAGTGAGCAGCATGGCGAAGTAGTGATTCGCTATGTGCCTTTCTGCGATCGGATGGCGGCTGCATATTCCGCAGCGGATATAGCTGTAAGTCGTGCTGGCGCAGGTACACTTGCCGAGCTGGCTGCTTGTCGCACGCCCGCAATCCTTGTTCCTTATCCGCGTGCTGCAGATGATCACCAAACGGCGAATGCCCGCGCCCGTGAAGTCGTCGGTGCTTCGCTGCTTTGTCCTGAGAGTGAACTCGCTGGTTTGTTGCCAGCGATTGAACGTCTCATAGCGCAGCCGCAATTACTCACGCAGATGCGTGAAGCCTTGGTGCGCGAGCACCTGCTCAATCGATGGGATGATTTGGTTGATGATATTGTCTTGGGCGTCCGCCGGGAGGCTTCATTATGAGTTCGTCTCGCTCAGCTTGGATGTTGGGTGCTGGCGGAATGGGCGTTGGGCCCTTAGCGATCTACCTCAAGAGTGAGGGTTGGGATGTACGCGGTTGCGATGATGCCATGGGTGGTCCGATGGCTGCACAACTGGCGACCGCGGGTATTCCTTTGCAGGCGAGTTTAGAAACAGGGAATTGGACGCCGCAACTCGTCGCGCATACCAGCGCCATCAAGACCGGTCATCCATTACGCGAACAAGCCGTGAAGGCCAACTGTCGCATTCTACGTCGCGGTGAACTTTTAGCTGAACAGGCAAGTGGGCGCCGTTTGGTAGCGATTTGTGGTAGCCATGGAAAAACCACGACCTGTGGAATGGTCATCACCGCCTTAACCGCCGCTGGTGCCGACTTTGGTTATGTGCTTGGGGGTCTTTTCCGTGATCCGTCGTTAGCGCCCGCTCGTGCGACAACCAGTTCCGACTGGCTTGTTGCTGAAGTCGACGAGAGCGATGGAACGATTGGTGGATTTTCTCCTGAAGTAACCGTAGCGGTTAATCTCGATTGGGATCATCCTGATTACTACCGAACTGAAGCAGATCTTGAGCGCGTCTTTGCCGAGCTTTTCCAACGCACGCGTAGTCTTATCCTTATCCCGCATGGAAATGCCCGGTTGCATCGCCTAACACAGGGCGTGACCGCTCGTGTGCTGACGGTGGGCGAGGGTGGCGACTTTGATTTACGCGTTGTTGCCGCTACGCACGGAAGTTCGGATGTCGAAGTTGGCGGACTTTGGGCTAAAGGAAAATTAACATTACCGGTTGCTGGATCGTTTAACCGTATGAATGCAGGCTTCGCCCTCGCAGTGGCGCAGCACGTTGCAGGGCAACTCGGTGCAGCGCCTTTAGGTGCATGGACAGGCATCCGTCGGCGACAAGACACACTTTTCGAGCGGCCAGGCTTACGCGTATTGGCTGATTATGCGCATCACCCAACGGAAATCGCTGCATTACTCGGTCTCTTACGCGAAACGCATTTGGGAAAACTGATTGTTGTTTTCCAACCCCACCGTCATACGCGGACACGCCAATATGCAGCGGCATTCCGGGAGGCACTATCTGTTGCCGACACGGTAATAGTCCTACCCGTTTATGCAGCCGGAGAAGCTCCTATAGAAGGCGGCAGTTCGGAAAGTATTCTTTTAGGCGCAGGGGTTGATAAATTCCAACTCGTGCAAAATCGAGCTGAACTGCCTCGTGTGCTGCAGGCGCTGATCAAAGACAGTGACGCGGTGGTAGCTTTTGTTGGCGCAGGTGACATCGAAAAAGACGCAACGTCCTTTGCACGCGATTGCTGGCGGGCTCCGGTTGCACCGCATGCCCCTGCAGACTTTGCAAATCGAGTAACGCCTTTCCTTTCCCCTCTGGCTGTACTTCGCCGTCATGAACCGTTGGCACGGCGTGTGACCTGGGGTGTCGGTGGAGTTGCAGAATGGTATGCAGAGCCAGCAACCGTTGAAGACTGTGTGGCATTACTCCGTGCGGCTGCAGAATGCGACTTGCCCGTCTTTACGATTGGTCGCGGCTCAAACCTTCTTGTACCCGATGATGGCTATGCCGGATTAGTTATCCATCTTTCGACAGAGCACTGGGGGGTGGTGCGTAAAGTCGACGATTTACGGCTACACGTGGGAGGAGGCGTGCGCCTGAAAGAGCTTTGTGGATTCGCTGCACGCGAAGGACTGGCCGGGCTCGAGTTTCTCGAAGGTATCCCTGGAACGATTGGTGGTTCTTTGCGTATGAATGCCGGGGCAATGGGTAGCTGGATTTTTGACCGAGTTGAATCGATTGAATGGCTCGGGCTCGACGGGCATGTGCGTACGGCAAAGCGTTCGGCACTCGATGCCACCTATCGCGATTGCCCGCAACTCCACGGGGCGGTGGTACTTTCTGCCGTTCTCATTGCAGAGGGTCGGGATGATCCAAGTAACATCCGTGCTAAGATGGAAAAAATGTCTGCGCAACGGCGTGCCACGCAACCACGTGAAGCGAGTGCGGGTTGCGTCTTCCGTAATCCACCAGCTGATAAGGCTGGCCGTCTTATTGAGATGAGTGGACTTAAGGGCGACATCCAAGGTGGTGCCAAAGTTTCCCCCATCCATGCCAACTTTATTGTAAATACAGGCGAAGCCACCGCCGCAGATATCCTTTTACTTCTGCGTCGCGTACGTGGGGTGGTTAAGGCTGAGCGCGGGATTGAACTTGAACCTGAAATTATCGCACTTGGGAAAGAATGGAGGGATTTGTTATGAGTCAGCGCGAACTTATCATTCTGTGTGGCGGCCGTTCATCCGAGCGCGAGGTATCGCTCCGTTCGGGCGCAGCGGTCGCCCAGGCTTTACCCGGCTCACGCTTGGTGACTTTAGAGTCAGACGCTTTACCAGAATGGTTAGATGCTAAACAACACGTCGTTTTACCAATGCTGCATGGTGGCTGGGGTGAAGGCGGTCAGTTGCAGGCTGAGTTGGAAGCTCGCGGCATTTCCTTTGCAGGCTCGGGTGCTGCTTCTAGCCGACTGTGTATGGATAAGGTGGCGACAAAGGCAAAGTTGCGTGCAGTAGGTTTGCCTGTTGCCGATGAAATTTCATTTGATGGCGCTTCGCCGCCAACGGTCGAAGTTTTGTTAGGCCGTCTTGGACCAATCATTTTTGTTAAACCTGTTGATCAAGGGAGTAGCGTTGGTTTGCACCGTGCGGAAGGGCAGGCGCAAGTTCAGCATGTGTTGAGCTCTTTAGGTTCGGGTCGCTGGATGGCGGAGCCGAATCTTTCGGGGCGCGAGTTAACGGTGGGCTTGCTTGATGGTAAAGCCTTAGCGGTTGTCGAGATTGTATCTCCCAGTGGCGTGTATGATTATCACAGCAAGTATGCCCCTGGTGGATCACAGCACATTGCCCCAGCGATTCTTTCGCCTGAAATAACCGCCAAGATTTTAAAAGCGGCCGAAGAAGCTTTCCATGTTTGTGGATGTCGGGATTTTGCACGGGTCGACATCATTCTCTCGCCAACAGGCACCTTCCATATTTTGGAGATTAACACATTACCCGGTATGACGGAAACAAGTCTGCTTCCCGACTGTGCTGCGTGTTGTGGAATCTCTTACGCCGAACTAGCTTCACGGATGTCCCGTGGTGCCATAAAACGGGTCAATCCTGCCTCCTAATGTTCACCGCTTTTCTTCGAAGGTTATTTGGATTTGACCATCGCGAGGCTTACCGTGGCCCGGATGACCGTGACTGGCGTCGTTTTGTGCCGCAAGATGTACAACGCGTACCACAAACAGCGACAGGACGTCGACGGGTTGCACGCTCTTGGATTTCTGGAACCTTCGTCGGGGCATTCTTCATCCTTCTTATTGCCTTGGTCTGGTTTGCTTTAGATAGCGAAAGCGGACCAGCAAACACGGTTGCGATTCGTTTCCGCACGGATGGTTTCTTGCCCGACAGCGTCGCTCGACGTGCGGTCTCGCCCGTAGGTGCAGAAGGCGCCCAAGACGTCGCCACCATTCGGCAAGCACTTGAAGCCGAGCCACAGGTGCTTTCAGCTAAAGTACGTCGCTTGGGTAATGGTACGATCGACATTGATCTCCACGAGCGATTGGCCGTCGGCCGATTGGAAGTCATGCAAGCAGATGGCAAACCTCAGTTACGTCTTTTAGGTTCCGATGGAGTTCCCTTCGTCGGTGTTGGTTATCCGCAACAAGCCGTTCGTAATCTTCCCGCAGTGATTGATTTACCGCCGGACGTACACCGTGAAGGCGTTAAATCGGGTGCGCTCGAGCTTGCGGCGGTATTTCTTGCGGCAGCGCGTACAGGCTATCCACGGATACACCGAGAGTGGGAATCTATTTCTTTACGGGATTGTTTTGATGGTCGCGCGGATATCTCGGGGGCTTCTTTACGGGTGCGTATTCGTCCGGCCTCACAGCCTCTTGATCGTGCGGCCTTAACAGAGATTGTGTTTTCGAATGCCGAGTGGGCTAGAGAGTTGTCACTTTATGCAGGGCTGGATATCGATAAGGTTCTTCGCCGCCCGGGTATGAACGCGCCTTCATACGTTTTGAAACTTCACATTCGTAACCGCTCACAACCTGGATCGGCTACGATTGAACCCCGCCTTGTACCCACTTCTTCCCGATGAAAGCTAAGACTTCTACCGCCCCTGGGCGCATTGCCGCTCTTGATATTGGCACACATAAGACTGTCGTCTTGGTTGGCCAAATTGTTGACCGGCGTGTTCGTCTCCTTGGATTCGGAGAGCGCCGAACTGAAGGTGTTGTTAAAGGGGTCGTGCAAGATCTTGAGCGCTTAACTGAGTGCGTACACCATGTGATTGCCGATGCTGAACGTAGTTCGGGCGTTCCCTTGCATGACCTCTATGCCTCTGTGAATGGGCCGATGGTTGATGGTGAGCGGGTAAAGGGTATGATGCCTGTGCCTGGTCGCGATCGACGTGTCACTGCCGCTGATGTTGAGGCCGCGAATGTTTCAGCCCGACGGATTGAGCCGCCACCTGGCCGCTATACCCTTCTTTATATGCGTCAGCCAACATTGTTGGATGGCAAACAGGTTGCGAACCCTGTCGGCATGGTGGGCGAGCGGCTAGAGGTGAATTTCTGGCGAGTGACGCATGAGGACAGCACTCTCCGACAGCGCGTTGGTATGATTAATGGAATGGCTTTACACCTTCGGGACTTCTTGTTGGGCAGTCACGCTTCAGGTTGTTCGGTTGTGAGCGACGCTGAGAAACGTACGGGCTGCTTGGTGATTGATTTTGGTGCCGGCACGACGAATTGGATCCTTTATTACCGTGAGCATATTTTGTGTGCGGGGTGCATCTCGGTTGGCGGTGAGCACGTGACCAATGATCTCTGTTCTGCCTTACGCGTTCGTCGTGAGTTTGCGGAAGAAGTGAAGTTGCGTTACGCCAGTGCGATCCACCGTCCGGAAGACGCTAACCTGACGATCTTAAAAGAAGGTGCTGTTGGGGGTGATCAGCAATTTAACCGCGGTACCATCAATCTCGTTACGTCTGTGCGGATTCGTGAAATCCTCGAACAAGTTCAGCAAGACATTCAGACGCGGATGCGTGCAATTTTCGGACGCGATGTCGAAGTGACCCCCGCTTTATTGCCATCTGGTGTCATTCTAACGGGTGGTGCTTCGCAGTTGGCGGGCCTCGCAGAAGCAACCACCCAAGTTTTAAGTATGCCTGCGCGTCTCGGTGTGCCGGTTACTGAGGCAGAAGCCTTGCGGAAGCCTGAGTATGCATGCGTCCTTGGTATTATGGCTGCTGCCTTGGTGAATGAAGCTCCACCCCGTCGTCAGCCACGTGGTATTTGGGCTCAATTCCGCGCGCTTTTCCGTCTCTAAAATGTCTGCCGAACAACCTATTCTACTCGTGGGTGTAGGCGGTGCCGGTTGCGCGCTTGTTGGACAATTAAGCAACACGATGCCACCAGGCATTCGAACTTTAGCAGTGGATGCTGACGCCTCTTCATTGGCGAGTTGTGGTGTGGCCGATCAAGTTCAAATCGGACGGGCGGTCTTGCGCGGTTTGGGTGCAGGTGGGGAAGCGAAGATGGGTGCTTCTGCTGCCGAAGCTGATTTGGCAGAGTTACGCCGCTGGTTGGTTGGGCCAGCCGTAGTCGTATTTGTCACCGGACTCGGTGGAGGTGTCAGTGGTGGTGCGACGGGTGTACTCGCTTCTTTAGCTGCTGAAGCAGGTGCCGTTGTCTTTGGATTAGTGACATTGCCTTTTACGCATGAAGGCGAGCATCGGCAAAGTTCAGCCCGTGATGCTCTCGTCGCGATTAATTTAAAGGCTCACGGTGTGGTGGTTTTGCGTAATGATGATCTTTTGCAGTTGGTAAAGCCGGAGGCGCCCGCAACAGAGATGTTTGCAGAAACACGTCGATGGATGGGCTCTGCTTTAGAATCCCTCTCTGGTTTCTTTGCCCCTGGTGCATTGATGCCCCTCGATCCAGGAGCGTTACGGGCGCTCTTTCCTTCGCTCGGTTGCCTAACAATTTTTTCAACGGCTGAAGGTGAAGGCGCCACGGCCGTAGTTACAGCAGCACGGGCAGCATTGGCATCCCCACTTTTACCTCATGGGCCAGAAGCTGTACGTATGGATCATTTATTGGTGCAAGTCATCGGCGGGCCCTCGCTGACTACGGGAGACTGTCAGGCTGCCGTCGCTCTCTTGCGGGCTGAACTTGGCGGTGACCGTGTGACACTTTTGGGTGCACGTATGGATGGCGCCCTCGAGGGTAAGGCCCGTGTTTCTGTGCTGGGTGCATCGCCGCCAGCGCCTCCAGGTAAAGTTAAAGCCGTAAAAGGTAAGCGACCATCCAAGGCATCCATCGATGCTTCTCAGCAAATGTTTGTCTTTGCCTTAGAACAAAATCTCCGCCGCGGCCTCTTTGGTGGCACCGAGCCAACTCTGTTTAATGGTGAGGATGTGGACGTGCCTACTTACTTGCGTAAAGGTATCCGAATTCAACCAAGTTGATTCCCCGGTTGCTCCTCGGCTTAGTTCTTCTACGTTACTTTCCGTATGGCAGCCTTTGATGTCGCCCGTATTCGCCAAGACTTTCCCTTATTAGCGCGGAAAGAGCGGGGTCATGTTTTGGCCTATCTAGACAGTGCGGCGAGTTCCCAGAAACCTCAGTGCGTCATTGATACGATTGCACATTATTATCGGGAGCAGCATGCAAATATTCACCGTGGTGTTTACCGTCTGAGCGAAGAGGCCACTGCTGCTTACGAATCTTCACGCAAGTCGGTCGCAAGTTTCTTACATGCACCGGACGCGCGCGGGGTGATTTTTGTACGTGGTGCCACTGAAGCAATCAACTTGGTTGCGGATAGCTGGGGGCGTGCGCACTTAAAGCCGAACGACGAAATTCTGCTCACAGCCATGGAGCATCACGCTAACATTGTGCCCTGGCAGGTTGCGGCAGAGCGTGCGGGTGCTCGCGTGGTAGTGTGTCCCATTACCGCATCGGGCGAAGTCGATATGGCTGCGTTTGTTAAACTACTTTCACCGCGGACGCGCATGGCCTCTTTTGTCCATGTGTCGAACGCATTGGGCACGGTGAATCCAGTTGTGGAAATGACGCGCTTAGCGAAAGCGGTCGGTGCTACGGTCTTGATTGATGCATGTCAGTCAGCGAGCCACTTTGACGTCGATGTGACGGCGCTCGGTTGCGACTTCCTTTGTTTCTCAGGCCATAAAGTCTGTGGTCCGACCGGTATCGGTGTGCTTTGGGGTCGACCTGAGTTACTTGATCAAATGCCTCCATATCAAACCGGCGGCGACATGATCCAGAAGGTTGATTTTGCGGGCACGACCTATCGTCCTGCGCCGGAGCGCTTCGAGGCGGGCACGCCGCACATCTCAGGTGCCATTGCCCTGGCCGTTGCGCTCGACTATGTCGCTAAACTTCGTCCCGATGCACATACCTACGAACAGCACTTGCTGGCCCGTGCGACGGAAAAGCTTCGGGCTATTCCCGGACTTCGCATTGTGGGTGAAGCCAGTGAGAAGGTGTCGGTCATCTCTTTCTTAATCGATGGCGCGCACCACCACGACGTTGGCATGTTGCTCGATGCCGATGCAGTTGCGGTTCGCGTGGGTCACCATTGCTGCATGCCTTTGATGAAAGTTCTCGGAATTCCTGGTACAGTGCGTGCTTCCTTTGCCTTTTATAACACGGAAGAAGAAGTGGATCGTTTGGCGACATCGCTCGTGAAGGTGCGTGCGATGACATCGCGCTAACCTTTGCCACCTCTACCAAGGGTGTGGAGGATACCTTGGATTTGCCAATTACGTGCACGGCCTTCGAAGCCGAGACGCTGGCGTACGGCTTCTAATTCATCGGGTCGTAAGCCAGCTGGCCATTCGAGCCATGTTTCGAGGGCTGCTTGGACGTCTTCTGACAACGGGAGAATCGCGTCGGTTGCCACCATGTCAGCGAGTCCTTCGGGGAGCATGGCCCCAAAGATACCATCAATCAGCCCGCGACGGGTTACATCTTTTTGAGAGATACTTGTCAGCCATCGTATGACATGCTCCCGCCACTGCGGTCTGTGTCGGCATAAATTCCCATAAAGTTCGATACGGCGTTGGGGGTGGCCTGCAGGACGAAGCCCGCGCAATCGCCAGCGCCCAGATTGCTCGAGGTAAAGTTCTGCTGCGTCTGACATTGCGAAAGATTCTGCGCTGTGACGCAAAGCAAGTTCTGCCATGGGGGCGCGGTTTCCGCCCTGACCGAGACATTCAAGCACCGCACAGTGTAGACTATCATGCCAACCGAGCTTTGCACGTCGTTGAGTCAGCCATTGCGATTTAGCGTCAAAGCGTTCGGAGGCTCTGCGGCGTAAATCTCTCTGGAGATGTGGGTTTCCTGCTCGAATGAGTTCGGTTAGCTGCGGTGCATTTCCGCGCAGCTCCATTAAGGCGTCGGACTCAGCGATACTTTCAAGATCCTCAGGTAGGAGCGGAAGTAAGTGCAGGGACTCGGGCTCAATTCCGTCTGACGTTAAAATGGGTGTCATGGGTTCGAACAAAACGGCGTGGAGGATGACGTTACGATACGCTGGGTCTTGTGTG
>CAJBPJ010000214.1 GCA_903957465.1 uncultured Opitutia bacterium | reverse complement strand
GAAGATCAACGCCTCAAAGATCTCAACGTCGACCTCGCCGTCGTCATGGCCTACGGCCAATTGCTCCGCGAATCCACACTCGCTCTGCCACGTCTTGGATTCGTGAACCTTCATGGCTCGCTCCTTCCTGCATTGCGTGGTGCCACCCCAGTTGAAGGCGCGCTTGCCCTTGGTCTGACCGAGTCAGGTATCACGCTTCAACAAGTCGTCCGTAAACTCGATGCTGGTCCAGTACTCGCCACGCACGTTTTGCCAATCAGTGCAGATGTTGCCCGTGAAGCTTTGCGCGCAGAGATGGGACAAATCGCAGGACAGTTGTCGGCTCAAGCAATACCGGCACTGCTTGCCGGTAAACTCACGCCACTGCCACAAGATGAATCCAAGGCGACGTATACCCGTCGTTTGCGTCGTGAAGATGCCGCTCTCGATTTTTCGCAACCCGCCAGCGTACTCGCCGATCGCATTCGCGCACTCGAAGGGTGGCCAGGGAGTACCTGTCTGCTTGATAACGTTCGTTTAAAGATTGGACGTGCGGAAGCCTCAGCTGAATCGGTTGGTGGCCAACCCGGTGCGGTTCTCAGCGCAGATGCGACGGGTTTATGCGTCGCCACAGGCAAAGGTGTCTTGCGGATTACTGAGTTACAGCGTCCCGGCGGCAAGATGCTGCCCGTCGCCGCTTTCTTGGCCGGCTTTAAAGTGACCGTGGGTGCGCAGTTTGTTTCTGAGCCGATGCCTGCATTGGTCGGGCCACGTCCTTTCCCTCGTTTAGTCGATTGAGCGTTTGACTCATGGCCCTCGCAGCGGTGTCATAGGTTTATGCGCGTGAGCCTTCTGCTTGGGCTGGCTTCCGTGGCTTTAATGGCCGCGAAGGATAACACGTTGCATATTGAAAAAGCGAATCAAGCAGCCTTCGTCGGTTATTCAGAAGATGCTAAAGCCGAGAAGAATTGGGAACTACGTGCTGAAAAACTTCTGCCCGTCGCCGGAAAGAAGGGTATTTGGGATTTAGAAAAAATTGTCTTAACCACATTCCGGGACGCAAAAGCCGGTACAGTGATGCGCACCGATGCAGGACGCGTTGAGCCTGAGAAGGGTTTAGCTAGCGGTGAAGATGAAGTCACCGTTGCGGCGAATAATTTCCAACTCGAGGGCAAAGGCTGGAATTGGCAGACCACTCCTAAGGGCGATATTTTGGCGATACGTACGGATGTCCGCGCAACGTTGCTCTCCACGAAAAAGGGCGAAGAGCCGATTAAAGTTACCGCTGCCCGTGTCGATGTCGCCCCGAACGACAAAGGTATCACCGTGATGACATTTTCGGGTAACGTTCTGCTCGAGCGTGGGACAGAACGCCTCAGCTGTGAGCGTGTGGTGTGTTTACTCTCTTCGGATCGCGGGAGTTGTGAGCGCTTAGATGCGCGCGGCAATATCCTCCATATCAATGGACCGCGGGCGCTTTCGGCTGAACAGCTCATCCACGATTTGAAAGAAGAGAAGATGCAATTAACGGGCAACGTACGCGTGGCTGACCCTGAATTCGAAATTCAAGCTACGAGTGTGAATCGTGACACGACTTTAGGGGTTACGGAGTGTCT
>CAJBPJ010000213.1 GCA_903957465.1 uncultured Opitutia bacterium | reverse complement strand
CTGAGCGGGTGCGACGTGCGGCCCGAGGCAGCGCGAGTAAGGTCCCATGTCACGGTGCGTGAGTTTGTACCAGGCGCGTGCGAAGGCGTCGGCGAATTCCTCAGGATGGTCGAGCCAGCGCTTGGTGATTTTGGCGTAGGCGGGATCTTCGCGTAGAGCGATGTCGGTCGTGAACATCATCGGTGCGTGACGGCGCGCGGCGACGTGTGCATCGGGTACGGTGCCTTGGCAGCGCCGGCCTTAGGCGTCCATTGATGAGCGCCAGCGGGACTCTTGGTTAACTCCCAATCGTAGGACCAAAGATTCTTGAGGTACTCATGTGACCAGCGTGTGGGTGTGCTGGTCCAAGCGCCTTCGAGACCGCTCGTGATTGTGTCCTCGGCGTTGCCCTTACCGAAGCTGTTCTTCCAACCGAGGCCCATTTGCTCGAGGGGCGCACCTTCGGGTTCGGAGCCGACGTGGCTGGCGGGTCCGGCACCGTGTGCCTTACCAAAGGTGTGACCACCGGCAATGAGCGCGACGGTTTCTTCGTCGTTCATCGCCATGCGGGCGAAGGTTTCGCGGATGTCGCGTGCGGCAGCAAGGGCGTCGGGTTTACCGTTAGGACCTTCGGGATTCACATAGATCAGTCCCATTTGCACAGCACCGAGTGGTTTCTCGAGTTCGCGGTCACCGGTGTAGCGCTTGTCACCGAGCCAATTGGTTTCAGGACCCCAGTAGATGTCTTCTTGTGGCTCCCAGACATCCGCACGTCCGCCGGCAAAGCCGAAGGTCTTGAAGCCCATGGTCTCAAGGGCGACGTTACCTGTGAGCACCATAAGGTCTGCCCAGGAAATTTTATTACCGTACTTTTTCTTAATGGGCCAGAGCAGGCGACGAGCTTTGTCGAGGTTGGCATTATCGGGCCAGCTGTTGAGTGGAGCGAAGCGCAGCGTTCCGTAACCCGCGCCACCACGTCCATCATGCACGCGGTAAGTGCCGGCACTGTGCCAGGCCATCCGGATGAAGAGCGGGCCGTAGTGACCGTAGTCGGCAGGCCACCATTCCTGCGAGTCGGTCATTAGTTTGGCGAGGTCCTTGCGCAGGGCTTCGAGATCGAGCGACTTGAAGGCTTCAGTGTAGTCGAAGTTAGCGCCGAGCGGTGTACTCTTCTCAGAGTTTTGTCGGAGGATCGAGAGGTTGAGTTGATTAGGCCACCAGTCAGCGGTGGTCATGCCAGCGGCGGCAGTGTGACGGTTGGGAGGGGCGAGGTGGCCCATCACAGGGCATTTGCTGATGTCGGACATGGTAATGATTAAGAGGTAATCAGTAAGAAGTAATAAGTAAAAAGCAAAGGCGAGAGGGAATAAGCTAACTAGCTAACCAGCTAACCTGCTAAACGGTACGCTGCGCTGACGACACGGCCTACGGCCTGACGATACGCTCGCCAAGGCTTGCTGACGGCACGCTTACGCTGACGAGGGTAGGAATTAAGAATTAAAAATTAAGAATTAAGATAGAAGACGGTACGCTGCGCTGACGGTACGGCCTATGGCCTGACGATACGCTCGCCAGGGCTCGCTGACGGCACGCTGGCGCTGACGAGGGCAGGAATTAAGAATTAAGAAGTTAAGAATTAAGAGAGAGAGAGTTCGGTACGCTGCGCTGACGACACGGCCTACGGCCTGACGATACGCTTACGCGGAGCAGCCGCGCGAAGCGCGGAGCAGGAAGGGGCAAGCGGGAAGCTGGAAGAACAGCCAACCAGCCAGTCAGCCAATCAGCTGACGAGGTGGCGCTAACTTTCGTCGAGCCCGAAGGGCGAGTCGTCAAGGTGACCAAAGTCACCGATCTTCAGCGCAGCGTATCGTTGAGCCAGAGGCGAGTCGTGTACTACCCCCGCCATCCAGCCAGTCAGCCAACCAGCTAACACCGCTAACACCGCTAATACCGCTAACACCGCTATTACCGCTAGCACCACTATAATCCACACACTATCCCCTCTCGCTTTCATAGAGCTAAGTCGGTAGTTTGTTCAATGACCTCCCGCCCCAGATGGTTCTACTCGATAGTTATATTATTTAGTTTCACGGCCAGCTTGTTAGCGCAGACAGCAAGGAGTGTTCCTTTTACCGGAAAGAGTTTGGAAGAGATTAAGCCCGAGACCACTTGGTTCGATTTGCTTACGCGATCTGTTGAATTGTTTCCGACGAATCCACGAACCGCATTTCAGTATCGATACGTAGCAAATTTAAGGGCTTGTTTTGATGCGAAATGTGACGCTGCCAAAGATGCTGGTTCTGCTTACGGTGCGTTGAGTGCTTTGCGACCTGAATATATGCGCCCCATTCTTTGGGGTAGATTTAGTCAAAAAATCGATGCCAGTGAGCATAAGATAATTTTAGAATGGGCACGTAAATCTGGTCCGCCTAATTTTGATGTTAAGCGTTTGAAAAAGGGATGTGTACCCAGTGAAGTTTGGGCTGAGGAGCTCGAGCGTTATGAAAAGTTCGTTAGCGACGATGCTATGTGGGTTGAGCACCGAGAATGGAGTAATCCAACGAATTTACTGAAGACTATAGAGTCTGAGGCTACACAAGGATTAGACCCCGGTCCTTCTGGTGATGACGGTCGCAAAAAACTGCATGCACTGGTCGTCGCTTTTGACCTTAAAGGTACCGATCTCGGCATGCAGTTTGTCGATATGAGTGATGCGATGCGCGTGATTGTCGAGGAGGCAGTCGAGCAGGCTGGGTCGACATACGAAGAGAGAAAAGTAAGAGGTGAAGAGATAAAATTTAAAAGGTGTCGAGAAGCTGCCGAGAAGGGCGACGCGAAGGCTCAATGCGAGTTAGGGTGGTGTTATCAGCTCGGTGAAGGCGTTAAAAAAGATAAAGCGGAAACAATAAAGTGGTTTCGAAAGTCTGCGGAGCAAGGTTATGCCCGTGCTCAATGTCTTCTCGGGGAGATTTATTGTGAATACGGAAAAGGTGAAGACACTGTCGAAGCGGTTAAGTTGTTTCGGAAGTCAGCCGAACAAGGAGATCTGACCGGGATGGAGATGTTAGCGAAGTGCTATGAATTTGGCTGGGGTGTGCCCGTAGACAAAGTCGAAGCTGCTAAGTGGTATGAGAAAAGTAGAAAGTAAAAAGTAATAGGTAATAAGAGAGGCAGAAGCGGGAATTAAGAATTAAGAAGTTAAGAATTAAGAGAGAGTACGGTACGCTACGCTGACGATACGGCCTGCGGCCTGACGATACGCTACGCTGACGGCCCGCTTACGCGGAGCAGGAAGCGGGAAGGAGCAAGCGGGAAGGAGAAGAAGAGACTAAAGACTAAGG
>CAJBPJ010000212.1 GCA_903957465.1 uncultured Opitutia bacterium | reverse complement strand
GCGTTTCACGTGAAGTCACCTTACCTTCCGGCTCAATCAAAAGAGTGTCTGTTTGATTTTCCGTTAAGATTTTCGGTAAAGACCGTGGAAGCTTAGGCAAGGTGAGTCCAGCTGCAGGCGTGGCTTCAATGCCACCGCGCTCACGTAAATCCGCAAGGAAGGCGCGGACCGCTGACACTTGATTATGCACCGAGGTGCGCGCATGCGACTTCTGCCGCTCGATAACAAAATCTCGCAAGTTACGTGCGCTCACGGACGACCAATCACCTTTCCAGCCCGTGCCCTTCGCCAACCAATGGGCAAAACCTTTGAGTGAACGACCGTAGGTTAGACATGTCCGCGCTGAGAGACGACGACCCGCGAGCTGTCTACCGAGAAAATCTGCAACCGTCGGTTGGCCCGGCCAAGCCGGTGCATCGGGGTTAATCTGAGAACGGCGGCGTCTCACGCAGGTTTACGTCCATGCTCAGCACGGACCGTAATACCAATACCACCACGCACTTCAAACACTCCGGTGACTTCACACCAGATGGGATCGAGGGCTTTGACGAGGTCGTCGAGAATCTTGTTGGTGAGATGCTCGTGGAAAACGCCTTGGTTGCGGTAAGACCAAAAATATAACTTTAGCGACTTTGATTCAACAATCCGTGGACCGGGAATGTAACGAATGGTAATCGTTGCAAAATCAGGCTGTCCTGTTGCCGGACAGAGACAGGTGAATTCGGAAGTCGAGAGCTCGACAGTGTACTGTCGACCGACGTTCCGATTTGGAAAGGTCTCCAAAGTGGTTTGTGGCTGATTCTGAACATTCCCTAGATGGGAAAGACCAGAGAGGTCCTCGGGCTTAGTGGCCATACGATAAGGGAACCAAACTAGCGTGCGGAGACAAGGTTTCCTTGCTTTAAAGCCCAAGGACACGGCGATACCCCATTGTTCATCGACCTATCCCGCTTCCCTCTTGCCTCAACGCTGTCTACAGATTGCCTCTTTGAACGCATGGAACCTAGGCACATTGCCATCCTCGGTGCCTCTGGCTCTATCGGCCAGTCTACCCTCGCAGTCGTTCGCGCCCATCCCTCCCGCTTACGCGTGTCAGGTCTAGCCGCACGTGCAAATTGGGAAGCGCTCGTTGCGCCGGCCAAAGAATTCCAGGTTAACGTAATTGCCTTAACGGATCCCAAAGCAGCTGCAGCGGCGCGCGCTTCCGGAAAATTTGCCCAAGGGGTACGCATTCTTGAAGGCATCGAAGGCGTCACAGAAGTTGCCTGCTTACCCGAAGTTCAAACCGTTGTTTTAGCCATCGTGGGTACAGCCGGACTTCACCCAACCCTTGCCGCTATTCGTGCAGGTAAAACAATCGCTTTAGCGAGTAAGGAAATTCTTGTGCTAGCTGGTAGCACGGTGACGGCCCTTGCGCGTGCAAAAGGCGTTCAACTTTTACCCGTCGACAGTGAGCACAACGCTGTACACCAACTTTTACGCGGAAAACGTAGCGATGAAATTTCTCGCCTTGTACTAACTGCATCGGGCGGACCTTTTCGTACACTTCCCCTTGAGAAGTTAAAGGACGTCTCGCCGGAAGACGCTCTGCGGCACCCAAACTGGTCGATGGGTCCAAAGATCACCATCGACTCTGCCACGATGGCAAACAAAGGCCTCGAAATCATCGAAGCACGGTGGCTCTTTGATTTACCGGAATCACGGATTGATGTGGTGATCCATCCACAGAGCATCGTGCATGCGATGGTTGCACTGAGTGACGGTACTTTTCAGGCTCAACTCAGTTCGCCATCAATGGCATACCCGATTCAAGACTGCTTGCTCGCACCTGAGCGCCCTGCCCCGCGACTTGATTTCACACAAAGCCTTAACTTGGAGCTCTCGCCGCCGGACATGAAGCGTTACCCCATGCTTCATTTAGCCCGCCATGCCGCACAAAGCGGGGGCACGCTGCCGGCGATATTTAATGCCGCCAATGAAGTCGCAGTAGCTGCTTTCTTAGCTCGTCGCCTTCGCTTCACGGATATCAGCCGTGTAGTTGAAGAAGTTTTAAGTACATCACAGTCCGCTACCGAATCTCTTGATTCTGTACTCGCGGCTGACACGGAAGCTCGCCGAATGGCTGCATTGAAAGTTGTTTAACCTTTAGCACCGCAGACTTTACATCAACAATCTCCTTCGAACTCATCACTTTTACTCATGCCCCTCTCCTTCCAAGAACTCTTCGGCAACGCCTGGGGTATCGGTTTAGCAGTTATCTTTTTTGGTGGCTCCATATTTGTCCATGAACTTGGCCATTTTCTCGCTGCACGCTGGCGCGGACTAAAAGTTGAAAGGTTCTCCATCGGCATGGGTCCACGCGTCTTCGGTTGGACAGGAAAAGATGGCGTAGATTATCGCATCTCACTGTTCCCGATTGGGGGTTATGTCGCTTTACCCCAAATGGCTGACATGTCAGGGGTTGAAGGTGAAAATGAAGAGGGAGCTGAAAAACTTCCGCCTATTTCTTATGCAGATAAAATGTGGGTCGCGGTCGCCGGTGCCTTTTTTAATGTCATCTTCGCACTTTTCCTCGCCTGTATCCTTTGGAATGTGGGTATGCCAATGCAGGAAGGTAGCGAGACGACGGTTGTTGGCCATGTGGATAAGACTATCGGCAATGGCGGTACGCTGGCTGACTTAGGCGCTGCCAATACCGTTCCCGGGCCCGCCTACCGTGCAGGTATCTTGGCAGGCGATCGCATCTTGGCAGTTGATGGCAGCAGCGTCACCCATTGGCATCAAATCACCGAAGCGATTATGCTCGGGAATCGTAAAGATGCGGCAGGCAAACCTTCCTGCGTCCTGACTGTTGAGCGAGCAGGCGTCACCAAGGACATCGTCGTTCAGCCTGAACTGGTGGAAATGAATAGCACGATGAAAGACCGCCTTCGCCTTACGGGCATGGAACCGCGTACAAGCGTACTCCTAGGGGCACCCTTACCCAACTCGCCGGCCGAGTCTGCGGGAATTAAAGCAGAAGATGAAGTTCTTGCGGTGGATGGACAACCCGTCTTCGGCGCAGATTCGTTTATTGATTTGCTACGGGTCGATTTACCCGGTGCACGTAAACTGACCATTAAACGCGGCGG
>CAJBPJ010000211.1 GCA_903957465.1 uncultured Opitutia bacterium | reverse complement strand
TAGTCCCTTAGCGCGTGCGGTGCGAACATGGTCAGCCGAAAGATTATCGAGGAGACTATTCTTGGCGAAGAGCGTGAGCATCGTGAATGAACCGATGGTTTCGCATGTGAGCGGTATAAAGGTATGTTTGAAGTCAGGCGCAAAACCTGAATGCGGGAACCAACCCAGACGGAAGCACAGCCACTGTTGCAGTGCGACAGCGAGAACGAAGCCGGGGATGGCGTAGAGCACGAAGAGTGTGCCCGAGCTAATTGAATCGAAGATTTTTCCGTGACGAAGCGCTTTGGCAACGGCCAGGGGGAGCGACACGAGGTACGCGAGTAAGAGTGACCAGCCACCAAACCAAGTGGATACGGGAATTTTACTTTTGATAAGTTCCCAGACAGATCGACCATCTTCGGCGGACTCACCGAGGTTAAGCTGGAGAACGCCCGAGAAGTTAGGTCGGTAGACTACGACGCGCACTGCGGGATTGGGATCGTTGTCGAGCGGCGCGAGTTCGGCTTTCCAGCCTTTTAAAGAAGTTGTGAGAGAGAGCTGGCCGTCTTTTTGCAGAACTTGAATAATCTGTGGGTCTTTAAACGCCGGATCGAGTACTTCGACTTTAGACTGATTATCTTTATCTAGGCGGGTGATCGACCATGTTGAAGGTCCTGGCCAAACACCGAGCCAGATTGCGTAAGCCTGAATAAGTGGACGGTCGAAACCGTAACGACGTTTTAGACTATCGAGCTCTTCGGGTGATGCTGGACCCGAACCGCTTTGAATTGCACCGGCCATGCCCATGCGTTTTTGGGCAGCTTGTTGGCGCTCGGCCATGGCGCGTTCCACAGGGCCACCTGGTACGAAGCGTGTGAAGAGAAAAGCGACAAACGTAATCCCGACAAATGTCAGCGGAATCAGGGAAAGACGTCTGAGGATATACCTAAACACGAGAATGGGGCAGTAGAGTAGGGCGGGGAAGGGGCTGAGGGGAAGTTGATTGTTCGTAAACCTACCTAAGTTTTGTTCAGCGGATGCATCGCTGTGGATATCTTTCGAAATTTTAAACTTTCATGGAGCGCGGAGGTTATTAGCAAAGTGGCAAGGGATTCAGCAGTTTGTCCAACCCCTGCTTCGCACGCCCTAACGTGCGCGGCCCCCGGACAGCTGCTGGATCCCCCAATCATTTAGTCTTTAGTCTAAACGTATTCATCTGCATTGAGGTGCTGTGCCGTTGATTGATTCACATTGTCACCCGCTCTCGGCAATCGTCGAAGGCAGCTTTGCGAGTTACCGGGCACAGGCAGAGGCCGCCGGCGTGGTCGGTATGGTTGCGATTGGTACAGACTTGAATGATTGGACGGTATACCGCGATCTCGCTGCGGCTAATCCTGGCTATGTGCGGCACACGGTTGGACTTCACCCGAATCATGTCGGCGAAGATTGGCAGGATGCCTTGGCGGCACTCGGTACCTATTTCGGGGACACAGTTGAACCTGCAGCTTTAGGCGAAATTGGTTTGGATTATTTTCGATTACCCGCCGACGTCGCTGCTGCGCAAATCATCCAGCAACGTCAGCAAGAAGCATTCCGCTGTCAGCTCGCCATGGCACGGCAGTTTGATTGTCCCGTGGTTATCCATTCACGCTCTGCCTTTCATGACTGTGTAAAGATGATCGATCAGAGTGGCGTCAATTGGCGCAAAGTCGTCTTCCATTGTTTCACGGAGTCAGTGGAATGTTTACGCGAGCTGCGTAAACGCGGTGGTCGAGCGTCCTTTACGGGCGTTTTAACGTACCCGAAGAGCACGGTGACACGTGCTTCTCTGGCAGTGCATGGTCCTGAAGATCTCATGTTGGAAACGGACGCTCCCTATTTGCCACCACAGTCGCACCGAGGGAGAGATAATCACTCTGCATACTTGCCGGAGACCGCGGCGATGGCCGCCGAGGTATTGCATCTTCCATTGGCTGAGGTCGAGCGTGTGACCACTGCCAACGCGCGCGCCTTTTTCGGATTTTCACCATGAGTAAGTCTGCTGCAGCTGCACGAGCTTGGCTAATGAAGTCAGAGCCAGACGTTTTCTCGTTCGCCGATTTGCGTAAACGTAAGAGCGAGCCCTGGAGTGGTGTACGTAATTATCAGGCACGTAATTTTATGCGCGATGAGATGAGGGTGGGGGACCTTGTTTTATTTTATCATTCGTCGTGTGAAGAACCCGGTGTGCAGGGATTGGGTCGGGTTGCCTCAAAGCCTTACCCAGATCCTACTCAGTTTGATCGGAAGAATGACGCTTTTGAGCCACGTGCGACCAAGGATAAGCCTGTCTGGTGGTTGGTGGACGTCGCTTGGCATGCCGACTTTGCACGGCCGGTTACTCTGACAATGTTACGCGCTGAACAAAAATTGACGTCCATGGTCATGCTACGTCCTGGGAACCGACTTTCAATCACGCCAGTGAGTACGGCCGAGTGTAATGTCATCCTGCGCCTCGGGCGCTAAGATTGGGTCTTTCCTTTAATCGGATTTCGTCTTTGATGGTCTTGTGGATTGTCCTCCCTCATGCGCCTCTTGCCCAGCCTACCCGATAGGTTGGGCCGGCAGCCGCTAAAGGTTGTCCGGCCGCAGTTGATTTAGGGCCTGTAGCTCAATGGTTAGAGCAGGGGACTCATAATCCCTTGGTTCTGGGTTCAAATCCCAGCGGGCCCACTTCAACACAACATCATGCTTACTTGTTTGCTGATCGAATTGGCACTCAGTACGTCTGCCTGTTTTTGTACACACACGCATGTGATTTGGGTTTTAAGTTGTAAGCAGTAATTGACCCTACATTAGATAAAATCATATTTACCCAACATGAAATTCATTACCCAAAAAATTGCGCTGTTCGTATTAGCAGGGCTCATGACATTAAATGTCTACGGACCGCCTCCTGAGTTTGTAACCAAGACACGCGTCTACGGCTGGACGGTGG
>CAJBPJ010000210.1 GCA_903957465.1 uncultured Opitutia bacterium | reverse complement strand
GCAGGTTGGGGTATTTTTACCGAAGTTGGGTTGTTACCGATGCCTGTACCCCGAGATGCCGGATCCCGCAACAGTACCGACGTGTGGAGATGCTGGTGTACTCGGTGCGACCTGTGGCGTGATTGGGTCGTGGATGGCAGCAGAGACCGTTGCGATTATTTTGAAGCAACGCACCGCGTCGAAGCTCTTGATGATCGATGTCGCTGGAGGCTCTTCGAAATCGTTAGGCCTTTCGGCCGACTCTCACTGTCCGCTTTGCGGAAGTGCCCCCACGATTCTCTCCATCGACCCTAAGCGTTATACGTACGCCTGTTCGCCTAAAATTATGTCCGCCACACCGCTCGAAATTTCTGTCGAAGACGCCCAACGTCTTTTATCGCTAAACAACCCGCCTTTTTTGGTGGATGTGCGTGAGGCTGATGAGCTCGCCATCTGTCAGATTGCCGGAGCAGTGCACATTCCTTTGAGCCAGATTCCAGAGCGCTGGAGCGACCTCTCGGCACACACATCGGTCCTGGTAATCTGTCACCACGGCGGGCGCAGCATGCGTGCGACGCAGTTCTTGAGGTCCAAAGGGGTTGCGGGTGTTAGTAATATTAATGGCGGTATCGATGCTTGGGCGGTCAAGATTGACCCTAAACTAGCCCGTTACTGAGGCTTGGCTTCATTCTCGCTTGCCCATCTCGCCCGCCCCTCGTTTTTTATCCCCCATCATGAATCGCCAGACCCTCCTAGTTCTTGCCACTCTTGCACTCACTGCGTGCGGTCCGGCTAGCCTCCCTTCCGACTACGACTCCAGCAATCCGCAAGGTACCTTTGGTCGTCCACAAAATATCTCGGACATGGCATCGCGCATTCGTAGCGGCGACATTCCCCCTGAAGCTATTGTCACCACCATCTATTTCGGTTTCAACAAATACACTGTCGAGGCTTCCGAGCGCTCGAAGCTCGATGCGATTGCGGGTGCGATTAAAGGTAAGACTTTGTTGCTCCCAGGTTACACTGACCATGTCGGTACCGAAGAGTACAATGTCGGCCTCTCCGACCGTCGTGCTCAATCCGTAGCTGATTACCTCGTACGCCTCGGTAGCTCGAAGTCGCAGATGGAAGTTGTGGCTCTCGGTGAATCACAGGCAGCCCAAGGCGCCTCGGAATCTACCGCCTCCAAGGATCGCAAAGTCATTGTTGTCGACGCGAATTACAAAGGTGCAGCCCCTTCGGCTTCCACGGGTAATGCAGCTTCGATCAACGGTAGCGCTGGTCCTGCGCCCGCACCCGTCGGCATTAACTAAAGTTACTGTCATGCAAAGAAGCCCCATTGGGGCTTTTTTTGTGTCCATCGGAACGTACAGACCACAAAGTTGTCCGTATACTATGCGCTTCAGCTCCCTCCTCTTATGTGCCTTGGCAGCTTCGTCAGTGACGGCTGCAGAACCTGGCTTTACGGATATTCTGCCAGGCGATGGTCTCGCGGGTTGGCGCGGGGCCGATACCTTTGATCATCGTGCATTGATGGCGATGCCTGAGGATGCTCGAAAAAACAAAATAGCAGCGTGGAACAAGAGTGCACTCGCACACTGGAAAGTTGAAGGAAATGAGTTGCTGACGGACGGCCATGGACCCTGCGTGGCGACGTTGAAAGATTACGGTGATGTCGAATTCCGTCTGGAATATAAAATCTCTCCCAAAGGCGACTCTGGCGTCTATCTCCGCAACGTTCCGCAGATACAAATCTGGGACCCTGAGGACAAGGACGCATGGAAGCACGGAGCCAAGAAGGGTAGTGGAGGTCTTTGGAATAATAGTGGGGGTGCTCCAGGTAAGGACCCCTTGGTGAAAGCCGATAAACCTGCCGGAGAATGGAATGCGATGCGCATTGTTCAAGTGGGTGCCCGTGTAAGCGTTTGGCTCAACGAACAGCTCGTCGTCGATCATGCGATATTGGAAAACTATTATGACCGTTCCAAAACGATTCCGGACTTAGCACCGTTATTACTGCAGTCGCATGGTACACCCACCCGTTGGCGTAATCTACGGGTGCGCGAAATTCCTTCCGACGAAGCCAATCGTATTCTGGCTTCTCACGG
>CAJBPJ010000209.1 GCA_903957465.1 uncultured Opitutia bacterium | reverse complement strand
TTGCTTACTCGAGTTAGATGCCGTCTTTAATGAAAACGCGCCCATAGAGCTCGCCCACCGGGAAATTCTGCTCGGCACACAACACCCTGATTTACTTTACAGCACTCTGCTCCTGCACGACATCGCCAAAGCAGAGGGTATCGCAGGGCATGCAGAGCGCGGAGCGGCAGAAGCAGATCTCATCTTGGCGAACCTTGGGTTTGACGCCGAAGAACGGCGGATCGCTTCCACGGTCATCCTTCACCATCTCCGCATGGGTCTTTATTGGCAAAGGCATGATATCGACGACCCCGCTAATATTGCCTTGTTCGCCGAAATGCTCGGCGACACCGAAGTCCTTCGACATCTCTTTGTGCATACCCGTTGCGATGCTCGAGCGACATCGCCTGATTTATGGACGGCATTTAAAGATAAGCAGCATGCACTATTGTACCGTCGGACCCTCCATCAGCTTGAACTCGGCGCAGCCGCTCCTGATGATAGTGTTCGACGTGCAGCCGTTGGGGTTGAGGTTAATGCACTGCTTGCGGGCACCGTGCCGGTCGACGAAATCAGTGCTCACCTACAATTGATGCCGGCGAGTTATTTCCTACATGCAAGTTCTGTGGAAATTGCCGAACACCTCCGGGCGGTGCACGCCCTCATTGAGTCTGTATTAGCAGATCAACCCGACGCTGCGTTGAGTCCACAGATTCGTTGGTCTACGGAAGGCGCCGAAACGCTCGTACAAGTGATAACATGGGATCGGGCAGGTTTGTTTGGACGCATGGCAGGCGCCTTTGCAGTGGCAGGGATTAATATCATGTCTTGTCGCGCATTTTCACGTGCAGATCACGTCGCCATTGACCTTTTCCGCGTAATCTTACCCGCAGACCAAAGCGATGCGACACGCGCAAAGTTTGTCGAGGCACTCGAATCCACCCTGGTCCATGAAGTCGATTTACGTGAGCGCATTGATATCGATGATCAACGCCAGGCTCGTCTTCAACCGAAACGCCGGCCCAGTTTATCTGATACGCCGGTTGTACGGGTTTACGATGCGCCTGAACTCAGTCGTACTGTTGTGGAGATACAAGCACCCGACCGACTGGGGTTACTCTTTAGATTGGGATCCGCCATTCGTGATGCGGGGTACGCAATTACGTTTGCCAATATTGCGACAGAAAAGGGTTACGCCCTTGATACCTTTTACCTTATGCCTGAGCCATCGGTTCAATCGAAGCCTATTTCTTTGTCGGCCCTTGAGGCTGAATTACAGAAGGTTTTGACCGCTTTGCCTGCTTTCCCTTGATTCTCTGACCAAGCTCGGCACCCTTATACTCTATGCGCACGCTCTTCGGATTTTCCGTGCTTCTGTTTACCGCCTGTGGTGCAGACCACACAGCTACACGTACATCAGAATCAACTTCAACAACCTCGCCCACTACCATGAACGACTCTGCTTCTCCTTCGACTCAACGACTCGAAAAGGCCACCTTTGGTGCCGGTTGCTTTTGGGGTGTTGAACAAGTCTTCCGCAAGGTGCCTGGCGTCGTCGATGCCGCTGTCGGCTATACTGGCGGAACCACCTCTAACCCGAGCTACCGACAAATCTGCACGAGCGCGACAGGGCATGCCGAAGTTGTTGAAGTTAGTTTCGATCCACAACGGGTCACCTATGAACGCCTCGTCGATATTTTCTTTAAGATCCACGACCCGACGACACTGAATCGTCAAGGCCCTGACGTTGGTGATCAGTACCGCTCGGTGATTTTCTGCCATAGCGATGAACAACGCAAGGTGGCGGAAAGTATGAAAGAAAAAGCTGGGAAATCGGGCCGGTATAAAAACCCGATCGTCACTTTTATTGAGCCTGCACCTATTTTCTGGCGGGCTGAAGAATACCATCAGCGCTATTTTGAAAAAAATGGCGGGCCAAGCTGTCACGTTTTACCCGAGTGAGTCAGTCTGGGTTGAGAGGCGAAGGTTCATTGCCGGGTCTTGGGGAAGTTGCACACCCTGACATCCCCCCAGCACGTCGTCCGTTGGCTGCTCGGATGCGCCCTCGAAATTTAACCGAGGTTGTGGGTCACGCGGAATTGCTAGGTGCAAACTCCATTCTCCGTCGATTAGTCACTCTAGATGCTTTTGGTTCGTTAATCTTTTATGGACCACCTGGCTGCGGGAAGACGACGTTAGCCGAAGCCATTGCCGCTGAGACTAAGTCGAGTGCGATACGCGTTAACGCCGTCCTCTCAGGAACGCCTGAATTGCGCGATATTTTAGCAGAGGCACGCCGTCACCCCGAACGGCGTACCTTGCTGGTCATCGATGAGATTCACCGTTTTAACAAAGCCCAACAAGACTTGCTCCTGCCGGACGTGGAATCAGGTGCTGTCAGATTGATTGGGTGTACCACGCACAATCCCGGCTTATATGTCATTCCGGCATTACTAAGCCGCAGTCATCTTTTTCGTTTAGACCCATTGTCCCGCGAGTCCGTGAAGGACTTTTTGGCGCGTTCGATGTCTGACAGTGAACGCGGCTTAGGAAAAATTGGCGTTAAAGTTACTGCCGACATTCTCGAGTTAATTGCAGATCTAGCGGGTGGTGATTTACGCCGAGGCCTTAACGCACTCGAAACCCTAGCCCTCGCGACGCCTTTTGGGGGTTCAATCGATCGAGAGTCCGTCGCAAATTATTCTAAAGAACGACGTATCCGTTATGACGATGGTGGTGATGACCATTACGACACAGCATCCGCTTTCATTAAGTCGATTCGTGGCAGTGATCCCGATGCCGCACTTTACTGGTTAGCGGTCATGCTCGCGGGTGGAGAAGAGCCGCGCTTTATCGCACGACGTCTCGTCATCGCAGCCTCCGAAGATATCGGTTTAGCTGACTCACGTGCCCTGGGTGTGGCCGTCGCCGCTTTCCAGGCTTGCGAGCTCGTTGGTGCTCCTGAATGCGAATATGCCCTAGCACATGCCACGCTCTTCTTGGCGCTTTCGCCTAAGAGTAACAGTGCCACTTTGGGTCTGTCTGAAGCAAAATCAGCAGTACAGGGTCAACCAAGGCAAGAAGTACCCCTGCACTTAAAGGATAGTCACACGCAGGTTGCCCGCTCATTAGGGCAGGGACAGGGCTATCTCTATAGCCATGATTTCGCGGAGGGAATTTCGGGTCAGGACTATCTTACTAAACCGCTTTCACTCTATACACCTGGAGCCTCAGGGGCCGAGGTACAACTCGCGGAGCGGTTGATGCACTGGCGTAAGCTTAAAGCTAACTTACAGGAACAACCCAAGTCGCAGAAGGGAAGGGATGTGTGATCGGTAAATCGTCCAAGCGATTGCCTTGGTTTGGTCCAGGCAAGTTCCCCCTTTACCTTGCGCCGATGGCACGCCACACCGACGTCGCTTTCCGGGCGCTCTGTAAGGAACAAGGTGCGGATGTGATGGTAACCGAGTTTGTGCAGTCAGAGGGTTTGCTTCGTGAAAATGCCAAATCATGGGAAATGGTCGATTTCACGGAATCGCAACGTCCCATGGGCGTACAAATTTTTGGAGCAACACCTGCGTCCATGGCCAAAGCAGCGCGTGAAGTTTGTAACCGCGTAAAGCCAGACTTCCTTGATCTAAACTTTGGTTGTCCTGCGCATAAAGTTATCGAGCAAAATGCAGGCTCGGGACTACTGCGCTGCACGCCTTTACTTTTCGAAGTCGTAAAGGCGGTCAGAGATGCGATTCCCGAAACGCCCTTAACCGCTAAAATGCGTTTGGGTTGGGATGATGAAAGTATTGTAGCTGTCGACGTTGCTGGCCGTTTGCAGGAACTTGGTGTTGAAGCGATCGCTGTGCATGGTCGTACGCGTGCGCAAGGTTACTCGGGTGCTGCCCATTGGGGTTGGATTACAAAAGTATCCGAAGCCGTCGATATCCCTGTGATTGGTAACGGTGACATTCGTGATGGCGAAACCGCTGTGGAGCGTCTTCGTTCAAGTGGTGTCAGTGGCTTAATGATTGGACGTGCCGCTCTCGCTCAGCCCTGGATTTTTCGACACGTTCGCGCAGCCTTAGAAGGACGCGAAGCACCGCCGGCAGCTGGTGCACAAGAGCGCTGGGATACGTTGGTGCGTCTGGCTGAACTTACCCTCGAAACCCATGCCTCGCGTCTGGGTGAGCGTGATATACGCTGGATGCTGGCTAAGTTACACCCCTTGACCCAAGGTATTCCGTCGTCCCGACAGGTCAGAGATCAGCTCCAAAAGTGCCTCACGTTGGATGACTTGAGAAAGCTCCGAGACAAGCACCTGTCGAGCTATGTCGCTCCATAGGTAACTCACAGATAGGTAGGGGTTTGTGCGATAAGTTGATTACCTTGGTCAGAACCAGGGTAGTTTATGCACGGTGGAACTGTGAATAACCTGTGGAAGGCTCTACCTTGAGCATCCCGTTCACCCCCCATCCAATGCCGCCTCGTTTTTTGCTTCACAAGGAACCCCTCCTTCCTAAGTTGAACCCTCCGTCTCCCGTAAAGTCATCCACTTTATGTCGATTATCGGGGTCAGGTCATTCCTGACAACCCTGTCAGACCTGAAGTTTGAAACGACAGAAACCAGCACTGTTTTCGCCCCGTTTTTGGGATGTGAACAACTTCTCAAACACTCCTCCACCAACCCTTTAAAATGACAACCCTTTCCAATCCTTCAACCCTCTGGGAATCCGTCCGGAATGAAATCCGCGCGGTTGTCTCTCAGAATGATTTCGACAGCTGGTTCTCAAATATTTCTGCGACAGAAATTAGTGGCGACGTACTCGTCCTCGAAGCCCCTTCAGTTTTAGCCGAAGCATGGGTGAACAATAATTTCGGCGATCTCTTGCGTCACCAGGTCACTTTAGCAGCAGGACGTACAATGTCCTATCGTTTGATAGCACCAACTGTAAGCCGCGAGGTCTCGGATGCTCCTGCGCCTACGCCAACACGTAGCCGTGCCAGTACCACAACCAAGCCACCTGCGATTAAG
>CAJBPJ010000208.1 GCA_903957465.1 uncultured Opitutia bacterium | reverse complement strand
CGGCTTACCAACCAGTTGAATTAAATACGACGGCGCTTCGATATAAAGAGCCCGGATGGTAAGATCGCCGTAGATTGCTGACTTGGACGTCCAGACTGGCTCACCATTCAACACTTCCGCCGTGCGTAATCCTGCCTCAACAGGGCAAAGAAAACCAAGTCCGAGGGCTAGAAATGCCGCGCGCATACAAAAATTTAACATTTGTAAATTTATTATAAGCGCAAGCCTAAGAGGCTAGTTTATCAAAAAAGGCCGCTCAGCGCGTTCTAACCTCAAAAGACAGCATCGTATCACCCTGCCTTGAAAACCGCTGACTGATAACTGTTGGGAAAGCTTCCTCCCAGTTTTTTGGGAAGAATCGATCGCCCTTAATTTCCATACCTACGCGCGTGATATACAAGCGTTCGCAAAGGGGAAGGCCCTCGGCATAAATACGTTCACCACCTGTAATCCAAATTGGACCAGGCCAAGGCATGGATTGTGCAACCGCGATGGCCTCTGACATATTTGCAACGACTGCTGCCCCCGGGAACTCGCCCTGCCCTGCACGCGCAATCACGACAGTGCCACGCGCAGGCAACGGCTTCCCTAGCTCCTTATAACATAACGGGCCTTCAATCATGACGCCCCCCTCTGTTAGAGAGTGGAAGTAGCGGGTATCTTCAGGAATGTCCCAGGCTAAACGCCCCCCTGCACCGATCGCTCCATCTGGGGCGACAGCCACGATACAATGGATAGGTTTGGGCACCCCCCTATCGGATGCAGACTCTTACCAAAGGCAAGCGACACTACCTTCATCTTTGACACACCCGCCGGGGTGTCCAAGCGTGGCAACCCCATGGTTATCACCTGGCTTAATACCGCCACCCAGAAGCACCACCGCATCATCTTCGGGTTCTTGCTCGTGGTCGTTAGCGTATCCTTTGTCTTCTACACCGGAGCAACCCAAAGTGAAAGCGGTCTTCGCAAACACCCGAGTTATCTCGGCGTCGACCTCTACAACGAGCGAGCCATTGAACGCTTTAATGATGCGATAGCGCTAGGGAATAATCCCGTCGATAACCGCGAGCGCACCTTACAGATCTGTTTAGGCATCGCTCGCAAGAATGTTGCTGACTCCCTCGACATCCCAACGCCAACCGAGAGCGAAGTCCAAGAACGTGTGCGCGCTGTTCTCGCGCGCGGCACGCCCAACGCACCCGCACCCGATGTCAAAACATGGGAAGCCTTTGTGAACAGCGTGCAGCAGAGCTTAGGCTGCAATCGCGCAGAAGCCTTGGTTCGCCTGCAGACTGTCATTGAAGATCAGTTACGCTGGGAGAAAACTGCGCAACTCCTCGCTGGCCCTGGTTATGCTTCTGTCGACGAAGTTCGCAAAGCCCTCGAAGAAGACGGCGCCAAATGGACAGTTCAAGTTGCCCAACTCGATTTTGCTAACTTTACACCGTCAATTGCAGAAGACCAAGCCAAGGCAGAGGCTTTCTTTAATTCGACGGCAGAAAACTATCGCATTCCCGCTCGCCTAACACTGCGTGCAGTAACCTTCCCTATACCCAAAGTAAAAGACAGAACTGTCAGCGATGAAGAGGTGCTGACCCATGCCTATAACTTTGCCACGGAACTCGGTTTCGAAGCAGGCAAAGTCGCCGAACAAGCGAAGGCACGTCGTTCCGAAATCGAGCAGCGTATTCGCCTACGTGCAGCCATCGAAGAATCGTCGGCTCAACTCTCAGATGAATTAGCCGAGACTTTCCCCGGAGCAAAGCCAACCCCTGCCGCCATCGAATCATGGATTAAGTCCCATGGTGGTACGGTTCGCGACCTCCCCGCATTCGACGCAGGCAGCGCCACCCAGTCACCTGGTGTACCCTCGGCCGCTATTCGGGCTGCAGAAAACCTTGGCGACAAGAGCTGGCATACCGACATCTATACATCTTCGGCAGGGCCTTTACTGCTATTGATACAAGATCGTACGCCTTCACGCCTACCCGCATTCAAAGAAGTAAAAGACAAAGTCGTGGACGCGTGGAAACAAGCGGAACGTGGTCGGCTCTTTATCGTCAAAGCCAATGAACTCGGTAAGAGCCTTAAGACGTCCACCGCTCAATCAAAGAACTTCTCGGACAGTGCGCGCTCACTCGGGCTAACTTTACAAACAGCACCTGCAGCCTTCACCGCGGCAGAAACACCGGAGAGCTTACGCGGCGTCAATACACCCACCTACTTGGCACTCAGCGATGCTGGTGCGGGCAAGGTCACCGATCCCATCCGCGTGGAAGGTGGTAATTTTATTTACCTCTACGTTGCGAATCGCGATGTACCCAAAATCGATGTGGCGACAGAGGACTTTAAGAAAATGCTCAATGCACTGGCACGTCAAAACGCACGCACTACCCTACTCGGACGAGCCAGCTTCAATTTCGGCGGAGAAAGCGGTAACGAAAACAGCAAAGGTTTGCTCGATGAATTAACGAGCGATCCTACAGGCATCATGCCTGAAGCCCAGTAAGCGAATTCCGAGTACTCAAGTCCGCGTCAGGTCAGGACTGCATCCAGAAACCCACTCCGTGCATCGAAGTGTGGGTTGTGGCCGCTTTCTGGAAGCGTGACGACATCCCCATTTGGAAAATACTGAAGGAAGCTCGGAATATCTTCGTCGAGGACGTAGTTCGACTGCCCCCCGCGAATCAAACGTGTTGGCCCTGCATAAGACTGCCCCGGCTGGAGCGGGTTTTCTTGAATACCAGGCAGGCCTCGCTCGAGCGCATCGAGGTTTACCTTCCAAAGCCAATCTCCCGTCGGTCCTTGACTGAGATTTGTAAGAATAAATTGCCGGAGCGCCCAATTTGAAATCTTCGCCTCCAATGCGCTCTCAGCATCACGACGGCTCTTGAGTGTTGATAAATTAACCGAACGCATGGCTTCAAACTCTGCCATGAACCGAGGTGCATAGACACGTGGAGCAATATCCACAATCGTCAGCCGACTCACTAACCCTGGATTATCCACAGCGAGCCGCATGGCCACTTTGCCCCCTAAGCTATGGCCCAAAAGATGCACCGGGGCGATGCCAGCGTCTTTGATCCACGCCACCACATCTTCAGCCATGTCAGGCACGCG
>CAJBPJ010000207.1 GCA_903957465.1 uncultured Opitutia bacterium | reverse complement strand
TATAGGGGAATATAGCTCAGTTGGTTAGAGCGCCTGCATGACATGCAGGATGTCGCAGGTTCGAGTCCTGCTATTCCCACCACTTTTCGGCCTGCCTCTTGGCAGGCCGATTTGTTTCTCGCGAGTCGGTTGAGGCTGTCTTGACCTACCCCCGTCTGTACCGCTACCCATTGAGCCCAACTTCTATCCATGACCACTACCATTGTAGACATTAAAGCCCGCGAAATCTTGGACTCTCGCGGTAACCCCACTCTCGAAGTCGATGTCGTCTTATCAGGCGGCGCTCTCGGCCGTGCAGCTGTGCCCTCGGGTGCATCCACCGGCACGCACGAAGCACATGAATTACGAGACGGCACTGTGCCGGCTAAAGAATTTGCGAAAGGTATCGATCCAAAGAAGCGCTACGGCGGCAAAGGTGTTCTCAAAGCAGTTGGCAATGTGAACGACATCCTCGCTCCCGAGTTACTCGGCTTTGATGCGTGCGATCAACTTGGCGTGGATCATGCGATGCTTGAAATCGATGGCACTAAGAACAAGTCGAAGCTCGGCGCCAATGCGATCCTCGGTGTCTCTATGGCTGCGGCGCATGCGGCTGCCAAGGCACGCAACATGCCGCTTTATCGATACATTGGTGGACCCAATGCTAAAGTGCTCCCGATCCCTCTCATGAATATCATGAATGGCGGCGCTCACTCAGACGCACCGGTCGACATTCAAGAATTCATGATCGTGCCACGCGGCGCTCCGACTTTCCGTGAAGCGCTACGCATGGGCACAGAAGTATTCCACGCGTTGAAAAAAGTTCTTAAGGCGCAGGGTCTCTCGACTTCCGTGGGCGACGAAGGCGGTTTTGCCCCGAAGGTTGCTTCCAATGAAGCTGCCCTCGAGGCCATCGCGAAGGCCGTTAAAGAAGCGGGCTTCAAGCTCGGAACGGATATCTTCCTGGCCCTTGACGTCGCTGCCTCCGAATTCTTCGACGAAAAAACCGGCAAGTATACCTTCCACAAGTCAGACAAGTCGCAGCGCAACTCGGACCAGATGATTGCCTTCTATAAGGACCTGCAAAAGCGCTACCCCATCGTCTCGATCGAAGACGGTTTCTCTGAGGCTGATTGGAAGGGTTGGAAGAAAGCAACCGATGCTCTCGGTGCGACCACCCAGCTCGTGGGCGATGACCTCTTTGTTACGAATACAGAGTTCTTGGCTCGTGGTATTGAAACCAAGACCGCTAATTCCATCTTGGTGAAGGTGAATCAAATCGGTTCACTCACAGAAACCTTCGATGCCGTGCAAATGGCACAGCGTGCGGGCTACAGTGCCATCATCTCGCACCGCTCAGGCGAAACTGAAGACTCGACGATTGCGGACATCGCCGTCGGCTTGAACGCTGGCCAAATCAAGACAGGTTCCCTTTGCCGATCTGACCGTGTCGCGAAATACAATCAACTCCTGCGCATTGAAGAAGAGCTTGGTATCCACGCTCAGTACGCAGGTGCAGTGGGCGGTTGGAAGGCTTAATCCGTCTGCAGACTTCATAAAAAAGGCCGCCTTTGTAGGCGGCCTTTTTGTGCACAGGTTATAGGTGCTTAGCGGGTGAGTGACTGAGTGAACATGACGTTACCGTCGGCATCCAACATGCGAATTTCACCTTTGTCTGAACCTAAAACAAGATCGGCGAAGCCAAGTTTTTTGCTACGGAAGATTGAGCCTTGGGTTTCTTTAACTGTGCGCGTCTCTGAAGCATTCCCTGAGACGACAGCGGTGATTTGTTCGCGAACGAAAACCTCGGCATGGTGATCATGTCCGCAGGCATAAAGCTGAACTTTGTGTTTCTGAAGTATTGGCAAAACGAACTCTTTTATTTCTTCGGTATCGCCATGATCCCCGCCGGACCAAATTGGGTGGTGGCCGCAGACAATTCGCCAGGCGATGCCTGGCTCGGAGAGTTCCTTTTCGAGCCAAGCTAGTTGTGCTGCGGTGTCCTGCTTAGTTGCTTCAATCAACCCCTTGGACTCTTTGCCGTTGGCGTACTTCCGGACGAATGGCGAGGTGTCGAGGAAGATGAACTTGGCCTTGGTGCCAGGTGCAATGTCGATCGTTCGCGACCAGTAGCGCGAGGGCAGTGTCCATCGGCCAGTGCCCCGGCGCTGCTTGGCATAATCCAATTCGCCTTGAACGGACTCGTAGTAGTCGTGGTTACCCAGAATGATCCAGAAGGGGACTTGAAGGGAAGGGGCGGTATAGACTTTTTCAAAGGCCTGCTCGAACATCGGACTATCGACGGTAGGCGCCCCGCTCGGGTAGAAGTTGTCTCCAAGGCAGATGACCGCCGCTGGCTTATTGTTGGCAGTTGCCTTGCCCATGGCCTCGGCAACCTGCCTTTGATTAGCATGCAATTTGGAGTTTTCGGGTCGACGGCCCCAGTCTCCAATTAGAAGGAATCGACCATTATCCGAATCTGTTGATCCGAGGACAGAGGTGACGACGGCCAACAGGAGGGCGAAAAGGGTCTTTTTCATCGTAAAGTGTGTTTGGCTGAGCTGTGAGGTTTGACAAGGCTAAGCCTGATGGGTGCCTATATGTTACACGGTCGTGACAAACCTACATTTTATGGACTTCTTGAGCGGGTAACTCAGCCCAGGTTCATTGTAAAAAGGGTAAAAATATATATGTCTGAACCCCATTTAATTTATAGACGAGCGGGGCGTTGTCCGCCTTTATGATTTGCTGAATTAAATTAATATGAACAACCGCATCAATCGCACTCTTCTCATAGCCGCTGCCCTTCTAGGCGCTTCCTCATCGTCGAAAGCTTACGACTTTGATGGCAGTACCGGGACATTTCAGGTTGGCCGCACTGGCACCATTTCTAACGTCTCCGTTTTCGAAGAGATTAATTTAGAGACTCTCTCTGGTACCTATTACAACGGTACCACGTTTGTCGGCCTCAATGTCCTTCCT
>CAJBPJ010000206.1 GCA_903957465.1 uncultured Opitutia bacterium | reverse complement strand
CTTGGCAGTCCAACCTAAGCTCACTCACAAGATTCTTATAGATAGTATAGAGATTAAAAACGCAAGAAAAAACAGCACGTTCCCCTTTCTAACCGTTCAACAACTCGGCGTTTATCGTGCCTCGGTCAGGGTTGGGCCGCCGTATTGAGGGGGCTTTCTCCTTTCGCTTCTCTGCACCGATGATAGTATGCACAGGATGTCCACTTCTAAGAATACTTCTGTGCGTAAACCGACGCGTTTTAAGACAAAGTCGCCGCAAGCCCCGCGACAATCCAAGCGCACAGGATGTCAAGATAACGGCAAACGTAAGCGTTAATCAGCCTTAGTATCGGGTAGTTTGCGGAGACATCGCATTTGCGAAGCCGATTTCCTTGTAACTTGGCGTCAACTTGGCTGTCTTGTGGAAACCCGCTTTACCCAATGAATGCTGTCTTTGTGCGCATTAGCTTTTGTCTGCTAAGCCTTATTCTGCCTCTGTCGCACCTAGTTGCGGCACCTGTTAAGCCAGCGGCGACTTCACGTGTCTTTGTGGCGCGCGATAAGGTGCGTATGGCTGAGATGAATGTGGATCTTAAAGGGGCGAAAGAGCTCTACCTGGTAGTCTCTGACCTCGGTAGTAATAACTCAGATTGGGCAGATTGGATTGAGCCAACGCTGGTGATGGCAGACGGCTCTACGCGCCCACTCACATCTCTAAAGTGGAAGAAGGCAGAAACCAGCTGGGGCTCGGTCATGGTTGGAAAGAACACCGATAAAGGACCGCTCAAAGTTTTGGGTCAGACGTATACAAACGGCATCGGTACGCATGCGACTTCGGTAATCGCTTATGATTTGCCCGAGGGCGCAACGAAGTTTTCCACCAAGGTTGCTCTCGATGACATGGGCGCGATGCGCGATGGTGCTCCGACGGAAGCAGCCGTTCGCTTCCTTGTTTTCACCCAAGCCCCGCCTGCGGATATTAATGAAGTGCTGGATGAGAGTCCGATGCTTGTACCCTCAGAGTTGTTTACAGTGCCAGAAGGCTTTGAAGTCACGGTTTGGGCAACCACGCCGCAGCTCTACAATCCAACCAATATCGACTTCGACGAAAAAGGCCGACTCTTTGTTGCTGAAGGCGTAAATTACCGGGGAAAGGCAGGGCGCCGTAAAGAAGGTGATCGCATCGTTATCCTCGAAGACACCACCGGTGCGGGTAAGGCCGATAAGGTTACAGTTTTCGTACAGGAAACAAATCTCGCTTCTCCGCTTGGTGTCGCAGCCATCGACGACAAAATCGTTGTTTCACAGCCGCCTGATTTACTTGTTTATACGGACACCAATCGTGACGGCATCTTTAATCCTGCAGTTGATAAGCGTGAAGTCTTGTTAACGGGCTTTAATGGACGGCAGCACGACCACAGTTTGCACAGCGTCACCGTGGGGCCCGATGGTAAGTGGAATTTCAACCAAGGTAACACCGGTGCACAGTTTAAGGACAAGGCTGGTCGTAACTTCTACATGGGTAGCCCTTACATGCTGCAAAATATTGCAGGCAAGCAGAGCGACGACGGCAATGTCTGGATTGGTGGCTTCTCCGTGCGGATGAATCCCGATGGCTCTGATCTGCGCATCATGGGCCACAACTACCGCAATAGTTATGAGCAAGCCATCAGCTCCGTGGGCGATCTCTTCCAAAGCGATAACGACGATCCGCCCGCTTGCCGTGTGACGATGGTGATCGAAGGCGGTAATGCTGGCTTCGCTTCTTCCGATGGAAAACGTTCGTGGGAGGCTGACCGTCGTCCTGGGCAAGATGTACCAACTGCTGAATGGCGCCAAGAAGACCCAGATACCATGCCCGCTGGTGATGTGTACGGCGGTGGCTCACCCACCGGCGTAGCCTTTTATGAGAACGGTGCCCTCGGTGATCGATGGAACGGCCTGTTGCTCGCGTGTGAGGCCGGAAAAAATGTTATCTTCGGCTATTTCCCAAAGCCCGATGGGGCAGGGGTGAAGCTCGATCGCTTCGATTTTATTACGAGCAATAAAGAGCGGGAATGGGCGGGCTCAGACTTTCAAGGCGGGCGGCCGAGCGGCGCTACCAAGACGTTGTTCCGTCCGGCAGATGTTGCGGTTGGTCCCGACGGTGCAATTTATTTTGCGGATTGGTTTGATCCTGGTGTTGGCGGGCATGCAACCCGCGACAACCGTATTGCCGGTACGATTTATCGTTTAGCACCGAAAGGCTTTAAGTCGAATGTGCCAAAAATTAATTTAGAAACAACCGAGGGACAAATCCAAGCGCTCTTGAGCCCTGCAGTCAATGTACGCGGCGCAGGTTTTGCGCGCTTGAAGGCGCAAGGGTCATCGGTCGTGCCCGCTGTCTCCGCTTTGCTCGACAATCGGAATCCTTACCTTGCCTATCGTGCCATTTGGCTGCTCGCGCAGTTGGGTGAAAGTGGCGTCGCACGGGTAAAGAAAGAGCTTAAGTCTTCTGACGAAATCCGTCGCTTAGTTGCTTACCGTGCTCTGCGTTCGGCAAACATTGACGTCTTCGCTATGGCTACCGCCATGGTCAAAGACACCTCGCCGGCGATCCGCCGAGAAGTCGCTTTGACGATGCGGGATTTCCGTACGCCCGAGGCCATTGAGAACTTGGTCATTATTGCGAAGCAGTATGACGGCAAAGATCGCTCATACCTAGAGGCCATCGGCCTTGGTGCATCGGGTCGCGAGCCGGCTGTTTACGAAGCGATTTCCAAGGCGATGGGCTCAACGCCTGATACGTGGTCGCCTGCGTTTGTAGGCATTGTGTGGCGTTTGCACGCTCCCCAGTCTGTGGCTGGTGTGCGTGAACGTTTGCTTTCGGGTAAGCTTTCTCCTGAAGCAGCGAAGTTTGCCGTCAACGGTCTCGCCTTTACGCAAAGTCACGCAGCCGTTCTCGCGATGATCGAGCTGGCTCAGGATAAAAATTTCTCACAGCATGCGTTAGCGAACTGGTGGCTGATGAATCGTAAGGGTAATTTATGGAAGCCGTATGATGTCGAAGGCCTCTTGAAGGTTCGCGGGCTTTATGATGCGGACAAAGTTGTGCTCACGCCTTTTGAGCTTCCACCTGTAGCTGCCGACGCTCCCAAAGTATCCATCGAGAAAATTGCTGCCCTGAAAGGTGACGCAGCTCGGGGTAAGATTGCTGCAGGGTCATGCCTCGCTTGTCATCGAATGGGTAACGAAGGAATCGAGTACGGTCCAAATCTCACGGGATACGCAAAGAATCAATCGCTTGAAACTGTGATTGTTGGGATTGCCCAGCCTTCTTCAGCTATTTCGCATGGCTACGAAGGATCGCGCTTGGTGACGACCGATGGAATTGTCATTACGGGTATGGTCCTGGCGAGCGGAGATCCAGTCATCATGAAGTGCATGGGTGGTCAGATTCAGACGATTCCACAGAAGCGCGTGAAAGAGATTAAGCCGCTTGAGCGTTCCCTGATGTTCTATCCCTCGCAGCTAGGATTAACCGATCAAAGCATAGCGGATATTACCGAATACCTACGTAATTTTTAAGTAAAAACCCTTTAATTTAGATATCACAAAGCGTGGCTACATTCCGTAAAGTTTAGTTTGACCGTTAAAGGCTGTGGGATAGCATTTCTTTATGCGTACCCCACGCATGCAAAAGCGACTTGCCAAGGCATTTCTAATTGCCGCGGGCATTTCGTTGTCGGTCGCCAAGAGTGTGGGCGCAACGCTTTACTGGGATGGTGGCACTCAAGATCTCTTCATTAATGGTGACGGACTTAGTGCAGGCGGTGCGGGTACATGGAATAGTACACTTCTGAACTGGGATGCTGGCCTCGATCTCCCCGAAGTCGCGCTGACGAATGTCGATGACGCGAGCTTCGGTGGCACTGGCGGAGTCGTAGAACTCGGCAGCAATGTCTCCGCTAACTCCGTCACTTTCGCTTCGACGGGTTACACGCTTACAGGCGGCGCAGGTTCCTATGCACTGACGCTTGGTGCCGGCGGCCTCACCGCAAATTATTCATCGCAGATTGATGCTGCGGTGGTGCTCGGTGCCGCGCAGACTTGGACGGTCGACACGGGCGCGACCGTCACGCAAAACGGTGCGCTCTCGGGTGCGAATCTTCTGACGAAGGCTGGGGCAGGTACACTCGCTCTTACTGCGGCAACGGGCTCCACTGGCGGATTCACGATCAATGCAGGTACGTTGCAGTTTGCCACCGGTGCGCTTGGTGCTAGCGGCTCAATTACCATGGGTGGCGGCACACTGAAGTGGGCCGCGAGCAACACGTCCGACATCTCTTCGCGCCTCGTCTTCACGTCAGGACAGACTGCAACGCTCGATACTGGCGCCAACAATCTTACCTTCGCTAGCGCGATTGGATCAAGCTCCAGCGCTGCCGTGGTCAAGTCGGGAACGGGCACGCTCACCCTCAACGCTGCCAATACCTTTAGCGGCGGGATTACCGTCGGGGCCGGCACAGTTAAGCTCGGCAACGTCTCTGGACTGGGTTCCGG
>CAJBPJ010000205.1 GCA_903957465.1 uncultured Opitutia bacterium | reverse complement strand
TCATTTTGGTTCCTTGACTTCTCTCGTCCTTGGGAAAGTTTAAACGTGTTGTGACTAGCCTAGGTTCAAAGACCGTCGCCAGCCTCGCCCTTGTTCTCTGGGTGTTCGTCGGCGTACTTGGGCTTGATCACTGTCACAGCCATCACACAGAAGGTACCATTGCTTCCGTTGAAGTTGCTGTGTCGGCCGATCATGACAGCCACCACAGTCATGATAGCGACGATAGCCAAGACTGTCATCACCATGTTGGACCGTCCGATGACCACTTGGCGCTTTTACCTCTAGTTAAGTCCGCTTTGGCAATGCCGGTTGTCTTTGTACGCGAAGACTTTTTACCACTTTGGATTCAATCCTGTCGGAACAAGATTTCGGCGGTGTGGGACGTCCCTTTGCTTTGTCCACTTGCCTTAAGGCCTGGGACATTGTGCCTGCGGCTCTGACGCGTAATTTTCTCGGCGACTGAATCGCTGAGTTTCTCTGCGTCTACGACGGTCGCATGGATTATCTTTTTTAGTCGTCGTACAAAAGGGGGCACCCTGGGCATTCGCCCGTATGCATCCAACACCCATGAACTCACCACACATCCTTTTCTTCACGCTTATCTTTTTCGCGACTGCTCGCGGAGCCGACGCCGGCTCCCTCTCTCCATCTATACCGACAGCGGAGAACTCCTCAGGCTCTTTGGCCCTACCTGCTCCTCGACCTCCGGCTACACTTACACTTAGCGATGTGCTTATCCGGGTTGCTGAATCAAATCCTGAGTTACTTGCTCAAAGTATGGGACGTCAGGCTGCCGATGGCCGCGTCGAGCAGGCAGGCATGGGACCCAATCCCACACTCTCGCTCTCAGTAGAAAATTTTGGCGGCAGTGAACGCGCCCGTGGATCCGACATCATGGAAGTGACCGTGCAAGCAAACCAACTCATCGAGCGCGGAGATAAGTCAGAGCACCGTGTTGCTCTTGCGGAACGTGAGCGCGAGATTGCACAAGCCTCACTTACGTTGCGCAAGTCCGAGATCCTTGCAGCCTCCGCTAATGCTTTTGCTAAAGCATTGATGGAACGCGAACGGCTGGCGCTAACAGAAGCGCAACTCAAGCTTGCTCAAGAGACACTCGCATCTGCCAACCGTCGTCTTCAAGTGTCGTCGGCATCGGCCTCCGAGGTCGCCCGGGCTCGGGTGGCGCTGGCGTCGGCACAGGCAGAAAAGCAGCGCGCCCAAGCCTCTGCCACTGTCGCCGTTTCGACGCTCGCCCTTGCTTGGGGTGGTAGCGCTGCGGAAGTGTCTGAACTTAAAGGCGAACTCCGCTTACCAGAAGTACCGCCATCGCTCGCGCGATTCGAAGGTCCCTTGGCGTTGTCGGGTAATCCACGTCTCGCTTTGCTCTCGTCGATGGTCGCTGGTCAACGCGCTTCACTCGAGATTGAATCAGCTCGCAGCGTGGCCGATGTCACCGTCGGTGCAGGCGTCCGACGTCTCAACGAAGGACCTGCCACTGCCTTCGTCATCGGGGCCTCCATTCCCTTAACATTCCGTGATGATAATTCCGGTAACATCCGTGCCGCCCAAGCAATGATCCGTGCCGCTGAGCAATCCCTACGCGCCGCTGAAGCCGAGCAGCGTGCGGCACTCGTGGCTACTCACGCCGAACTTGTCGCCGCTCATGCACAAGCGACAGCTTTACGTCGGGACGCTCTACCTGCAGCAGAAGAAGCCTCTGCATTGGTGCAAGTTGCTTATGAAAAAGGTGCCCAACCGCTCGCGGATGTTCTCGATGCCCGTCGCTCATTGGTTTCGCTGCGACGTGAACTGTTGGACGCTGAACTCGCCTACGTCACGGCCCTCGTGCGTGCGGAGACCATTGCGAATACTGCGTTCTCTGAGGTCAGAACTCTTTTTGAACGTCCTTAATCCCTACGTGCATCCTCAACTTATCTATACTTTATGAATCCCAAGAAAATACTTATCACGACGCTCATCGTGCTAGCTGGCCTAGCCGCAACGCTTTGGCTCTACCAAGGTGAACATGCGCATCACGACCATGCACACGAAGGACATGGTGCCCACGAGACAGCGTCCGAGGCTAAAGGGCCGAATCGTGGTCGCTTGCTCAAGTCTGCCGACTTTACACTCGAGCTCGCTATCTATGAAGCCGGCGTGCCACCTGAATTCCGCGCCTGGTTTACGAAGGCAGGGAAACCAGTGCAGCCTTCCGATGTGAAGTTGTCTGTGACGCTCATTCGTCCAGGCAAAGTCGAAGACCGCTTTGTTTTTGCTCCTGAAGGCGATTTCGCTCGCGGTGATCGTGAGGTCGCCGAGCCGCATTCTTTCGACTATGTTATTGTCGCTGAACATGCCGGTGTGGAACACAAGTGGGCATTTGAAGCTCCGAAAATGCAGACAGTGATCTCCGCCGCAGCCGCCGAAAAAGCGGGCGTGAAGGTACAGAAGGCAGCAGCAGCCGAGTTGGATGAGACCCTCGAGGTGTATGGTCGCATTGCGCTGGATCCCGATAGCGTGCGACGTGCCACCGCTCGTTTTGGCGGTGTGGTCATTGAAGCGCGCAAATCGCTTGGGGATACAGTCGTCGCTGGCGAAGTCGTCGCTCGCGTCGAGAACAGTCAAACACTCGTCACCGCCGAAGTGAAGAGTGTGGGTGCGGGCGTGGTGATTGCACGGTCTGCCGCCACCGGCGAGGCTGTTGCGGAAGGCACTGCTCTTTATACGATTGCCAGCCTCGAAAAAGTTTTGGTCGAGCTGGAGATTCCGCGTAAAGATGTCGCACGCGTAAGGGTCGGTCAGAGAGTTATGCTGCAAGGTGAAGAGGGCAGCGAAGCGACTACCGGCGTTATTGCTTCAGTGTCACCGCTTGTGACGGC
>CAJBPJ010000204.1 GCA_903957465.1 uncultured Opitutia bacterium | reverse complement strand
GGGAAGGAGCAGGCGGGAAGGCGGGAGGAAAGAGACTAAAGGCTAAAGACTAAGGACTAAAGGAGTGAGCGGGAATTGAGAGACTAATGACTAAAGACTAAGGACTAAAACTGAAAGGAGCGGGCGGGAAGGAGCAGGCAGGAAGAAATATCTGAGGGCGCTATAGTGGTGGTAGCGGTGCCGGATATTCTCTTTTTAGGCGATCGGACTCTGTTCGAGCCTTAGGCAATCCGAAGGATTATTAGGCAGCAGGGCTTTGGGCAGCCTGTAAACAGGCTTACCGAACTTTCCCATACTCGAGGTGATCGGCGTCAGCGTCTTCATTAAGGGCGAGCCAAGCGAGGACTAAGGCAAGCAATGTGAGCACCGGCGTGAAATAGAAGATGAAATCCAGTGTGGCGTGAAGTAGCAGAACGACCACCCCTGCGCAGAGTGCCAGCAGTGATCCTGAGCGGCGGCGCCAAGCGTTGCGAATTCTAAATCCAAACCAAATCAGCGCAGGCGCAAGAATCGCACAACCCACAATGCCTAACTCAAGGAGTGCTTGCAGCCAATCGCTGTGTGCAAAGTTGGCGCGGGCCCAGAGCTTACCTTTGCTATCTATAAACTCGGGTTGCTTGGCGAGGTACTCGGGCGACGTCCACCGGTACGATCCCGCACCCCAGCCGTACATTAACTTCGAGGTATCACCTGCATCGAGCTGAGCATAAACTGCACGGCGAATTGGCGCACGGTCATCTTCACCTGTTTGCATCAATTGCTGCTGTTTTTGCTCAATCCGATTACGGTATTTATCTAAGTTTGTTGAATTTATCACTGCATAGCCGAGCAAAAGACTGCAGCCGAGAATCGCTAGAGCGGGTACTGGCGAGAGCGCGTTGTGGACATTGCGGTCCAAGAAGTAAAGCGCAGGGGCGACGCACAGGAGCATGCCTGCACCAATCATAGCACCGACGCTTGCGGTGCTTGCTGCCGAGAGAAGTAAGAGCGCAAAGAGGAATCCTGAAATCAAGTGAGGTCCGCCGCGATCTGCGCGTTCGCCCTTTTTGCTTATTAAGTGCGACGTCAGTGCCAACACCAAGGCCGCAGCCAAATAGAAGTAGATGCCCGCATGATTCCGGTACACAAACGGACCGAAAGGCGCATGGTGCGCAAACCAAGGCTTGAACCCTAAAAACTCACGGGCCGTAGACGAAGCTACAACGCTACCAACAATGGCGATGATAAATGCATTAACTCCAACCACCCAGGCGATCTTGGTTAAGACACGGCGGCGCGTGACAGCGATGTGGAGGGCACAGAGCAACATCCATGGCCCGGAGAAAATTAGCATCTGCCTCCAGCCATTCATGCCACCTGGATCATTGTCGCCGATAAACGGGGCATCCAGACCTGCAGGTAACCAACTGACAGGGTCTTGCGGTAGAACTCTCCAGATGAAATCGCGCTCGACGACCAAGCCCCAAGGATTGAGCGACTGAATCGCGATATAGGTAAAGAGCGCTAAGCCGATCCAGAAGGGAGGGAATTTGAGGAGGCGGCGGCTTGCAAACGTCTGCAGACGAAAGAGTGCGATTGCCACTAAGGCTAACGTCACACCGAGTCCTGCCATCAATCCACGAAGCCCCCACTGATCGAATTCAACAGGGGGCAATGGTTGCTTCGGCAAAAGCTCGAGCGTCGAGGCGCGCTGGTCGGCGAGTTCACTCCAATCGAGCACACCAAAAGCAATTGCGATGATAACGCCAATGACAGCTGCAGCCGCGAAATCTTTCCAAAGCGAAACGATGAGCGGTGATTTCCTGTCTTTCGGAAGCAACGC
>CAJBPJ010000203.1 GCA_903957465.1 uncultured Opitutia bacterium | reverse complement strand
GAAAACTTTGTGATCGAGTTGATGGACCACGGACTCGAGGAGCAGAAGTCAATCCTGGCTCCTCTTTTGCAGTTGGCTAAAGAGTTTAACCTGCGGGCAGTTGCTACGAATGATGTGCACTATGTCGAGTCCAGTCACAGCGGCGCACACGACGCCATGCTGTGTATCCAGACGGGCGCACGCTTAGCGGATGAACGCCGTATGCGTTATTCGGCTAAAGAATTTTACTTAAAGAGTGAGGCCGAGATGCGCCGGGTCTTCGCAGAGGTTCCTGAAACAATCACCAATACGGTCGCCATCGCGGAAATGTGCGATGTCGCCCTGCCTGTGGGTAAAAGCTTTTACCCTGTCTACCCGATTGAAATTAAATCACGGCCGAAAAATTCGCCGCGTATTGAGAAAATTCTCGACGGCTACGAGGCACTTAAAAATGAATTAGCAACTTCCGCGGGGAAAAAGGCAGACTTTACTATCCCAGAAAATCTGCGCGAACCGATGCGCACCCCTGGCACACTTTTGCTGAATGAAGTTAAGAAGGGTCTGAAAGAGCGCTACGGAGTCGATTACGATAACGCGAAACACCAGGCCGATGATAAGGTGCCCGGTCCTAATCAAATCAGTCCTGCTGAGCTTATTCGCCGTATTGATTTCGAGCTCGGTGTCATTGCGGGCACTGGTTTCGTCGACTACTTCCTCATCGTTTGGGATTTCATTGATTGGGCCCGTCGCCAAGGAATCCCTGTAGGCCCTGGTCGCGGATCAGGCGCTGGCTCGCTCGTAGCCTATTGCCTAAAGATAACTGACATTGATCCGATTCGCTTCGGGCTGCTTTTTGAGCGCTTCCTGAATCCCGAGCGTGTTTCTGCGCCCGACTTCGACATCGATTTTTGTATGCGCCGTCGCGATGAAGTCGTCGACTACGTCCGCAAGAAATATGGCGAAGACCGGGTCGCTAACATCATTACTTTCGGTACCTTCGGCGCCAAGATGGTGGTACGAGATTTAGCGCGTATTCGCGGCCTCGAGTTTAGCGAAACCAACCGCTTAGCGAAGCTCGTTCCCGACGACATCAATATTACCATCGAGGATGCGCTTGAGAAGTCAGCCGAGCTCAGCCACGAGGCGGAGGTCAATCCGACTGCGAAGGAAATTATCGACCAAGGGCTCGTTATTGAAGGCATGGTCCGTAACAGCGGCAAACATGCTTGTGGTATGATTATCGCCGATCGCCCCCTCACCGAAATTATTCCGGTGACGATGCAGGAAGGCAACTTAACCACGCAGTACGCTAAAGACCCCGTCGAGAAATTAGGCCTATTGAAGATGGATTTCTTGGGTCTCAAGACACTGACCGTCATTGATGACGCGCAAAACCTTGTTCGCCGTCACCGCCAACTGCCTGATTTCGAAATCGAAAAAGTACCATTCGATGATGTGTCGACATTTAAGCTACTTAACGACGCGCGAACCATCGGCGTCTTCCAGCTCGAGTCTGGCGGCATGCAAGCGCTTTGCCGTCAGTTCAGCATCGCATCTATCGACGAGATTGTCGCCCTGATCGCTCTCTACCGTCCAGGCCCGATGCAGTTTATTCCCGACTACGTACGCGGGAAGAAAGACCCCAAGACCATTCGCTACGCACACCCCTTGCTCGAGAAGGTCGCTAAAGAAACCTGCGGCATCTTAGTTTACCAAGAGCAGGTGATGGAAGTCGCCCGAGTGGTCGCTGGCTACTCGCTCGGCGGTGCCGACTTATTGCGACGCGCAATGGGTAAAAAGATTAAGGAAGAGATGGACCAACAGCGTTCCATCTTCATCGAAGGCGCCGCCAAGACACATAAAATTGAAAAGAAGACAGCCGAAGAAATTTTTGCGATTCTTGAAAAGTTTGCCGAATACGGCTTCAACAAGTCTCACTCGGCAGCGTATGCGATTCTTTCGTATCGCACAGCGTACTTGAAGGCGAATTACCCTGTCGAATTTATGGCGGCGGTACTGACGTCCGAGCAAGGTAACGCGGACAAACTCGGTGAGTTTGTCGCTGAGTGTGAATCGCTTGGTATTCGCATGTCAGGTCCAGATATCAATTTATCGGAAACGAATTTCACACCAGCGCACAAAGAGAACGCTATTCGTTTCGGCTTAGGCGCAATCAAGGGCGTGGGCGAAGTTGCTGCGCGTGCGATTGAAGCCGAGCGCGCCAAGGGTGGACCCTTTAAGGGACTGGATGACTTGGTTGGTCGATTAGCCGAAGGCGATGTCAACGCACGTACCCTCGACTGCTTGATCCGTGCAGGCGCGCTCGATTTCACGAAAGAGGACCGTCAGCACCTCGTCGATTCGATTGAGTCCGTCCGCCGACGTCACGCTAATGAGCGTAAAGAGCGGGCTGCGGGACAGGGTAGTCTCTTTGACTTAATGGGCGGCGATGCAGCCGGGTCACTCTCAGGTGGAGATCCTATTTTACGTAAGTCAGCACCCATGCCCTCGATGGAGCGGTTACGTGATGAAAAGGAATTACTCGGTCTTTACTTATCAGGACATCCCTTGGCCGACTTCCGCGGACTCGATGAAGCGGTGGCAACCTTCCATGGTTCATTGTCGAGTATTGATCTACCAAAAGAGGAGCGTCACCTCGTTCGCATTTGTGGCATCGTTGGGAGTCTTGAGAAAAAACTTTCGAAGAAGGACAACCGTCCGTGGGCACTTTTCAATATCGCTGACCGCACGCACAATTTGCAGGTCTTAATGTTTACGGAGGCTTATGAACGCGCGGCAGCAATTAAGGATGGCGATGCCCCATTGTTGATGGACGGCTCAATGGTCGCAGTTGATTGTCGCTTGGTTTATCGCGAAGAGCGTGGCGAGTGGTCATTGCAGGCTCATTCCATCCAACCTTTGCGTAACTGCCCTTCACTCGTGAAGCGTATCACTTTTGTTTTAAAGCCTGGACCCGAAGGGGAAGCATTCTTGGCCGAGCTTTCTGCTTATACGCGTAAGGTTGACGGCACGGTGGCCGTTTCCATCGGCCTCATTCAGCCAGACGGTCGCGTCTTGGTGTCTGATGCTGCTCGCGGCATGACGACGCGATTTGATCCTGAATCTTATGCAACTTTCGGCAAGCACCCTGGTTGTGCAGGTGTACAAGTTGACCCTGTACCACCTTCTTCGCCTCCACAGCGCAAGTACGGAAATCGTAACTGACGACTGGTTCAGAAGCTGACCACCGAGTTTGTTCATTCAGCACAACACGCTCATTTTTAGGTTTCCCCATGCCATGACGTTGTGGCGGTCATTGCCGCATGGAATGATTTGCCGGGGGCTTTAATAACGAGCTCTGGTAGCGCTTCGTTGGCACAAAGGCCTATCCAGGCGCAGGCAAGGGCAGGGGTGGGCGTAGCATATCTTAAAGATAGGCAGGAAGGGGTCCGGTTCACGCTTTTTGCCTTTTCCCTTAGCCCGCAAAAGAGGACAGTTAAGCCATGTCGCCAGCCGACCAATTAGCCCGCATCAAAGCCCGCACCGAAAGGGTGATCGGGGAAGATGCTCTCATGGAGCGTTTAAAAGCTGGAAAGAAGTTGCGGGTAAAACTCGGCGTCGACCCAACGCGCCCTGATTTAACTTTCGGCCACATGGTGTGCCTAAATAAGTTGCGCGAGTTTCAAGATCTTGGACATCAGGCGGTGCTCGTGATTGGAGACTTCACGACGCGCGTGGGCGACCCCACTGGACGTTCTTCTGCGCGCCCTGTGCTGACGCCTGAAGAGATTGCTGCTAATGCGGCGACCTACCTCGACCAAGCTTATCGCATTCTTGATAAATCCAAAACGGAAGTCCGCCCGAATGGCGATTGGTTTGGAAAGATGTCATTCCTCGATGCAATTCAACTCTGCCGACACATGACGGTGCAGCAGATGCTTGCGCGCGAAGATTTTTCGAAGCGCCACGCCTCCAACTCACCCATCTCACTCGTCGAATTTCTTTACCCACTACTGCAGGGTCATGACTCCGTTGAGTTGCGTTCTGATATTGAGATCGGTGGCAGCGACCAGCTCTTCAATATGCTCGTCGGCCGTGATCTTCAGGAGAAGGCCGGTCAAGCACCGCAGGCCGTTCTCACAATGCCATTG
>CAJBPJ010000202.1 GCA_903957465.1 uncultured Opitutia bacterium | reverse complement strand
TTACCTCGACGGAAGCCGGCGATGCTACTGCTAACGCAGGTACCTATACTATCGGTATCACCAATGGCACCTTCGCGCCCATTGCTCTCAGTAATTACAGCTTCGACGGAGCCAGTGTCCCTGTTACGAGCATATTAACTATTAATAAGGCGCAGCTGACGGTTACAGCCAATCGCACTAAGGACTACGGCAACGCAACACCACTCTCAGGATTGGCCTTTAACGACTCAATGGTCTCAGGGTATCAAAACGGAGAAAGCGGACTCGTCACAGGTTCGGCCTCGTTTAGCTCAAACTTCAACGCAGGTGCTGCGGGTACGCGCAAAGCGGGCACCTATGACTTGAATGTAAATGTGTCAGGTCTCAGTGCTCTTAATAACTATACGATTATCGCAGGAACAGGCGTGCTTACGATTAATAAGATAGCCCTCGACCTGAAGGTTGCCAATGCAAGTCGCTTCTACGGAGATAACAACGCATCGGCGATCTTGGCTTCAGCCACGAATGGTCAATTGAAGTATAGCGACACCGTTGACTCAGCCTTAACAGGTTCAGCCAACTTCAATTTCGGCGCAGTCACTAACGCGACAAACATCGGTAATTATACAGTTACGGCAGCGATTAATACCCTGTCCTCTGCAAATTACACCTTCAGCAGCATTGCAAGCGGGACACTGACAATTAACCCAGCAATCCTAACAATCACCGCTGCGCGTAACATCACCTATGGTGACGCCTCGCCGCTGGCGGGAATCGCCTTCGGCGACAGCCAGGTCTCTGGTTATAAACTTGGACAAACGAATCAAGTTACCGGCACCGTGACCTTCACTTCCGGCTACGACACTGCCGCCGCCGGTACTCGCGGTGCTGGCACGTACGGCATCACCGTCAATGGCGCTAGCTCCCTATCGTCTAACTACACCGTAAGCACCGACGGCGGGAATCTCGTGGTAGCTAAGGCGACGCTCACCGGACAAGTTAACAACAGAGAGCGATTCTACGGCAGTTCTAACCCAAGCTTTAGCACGACATGGTCCGGGTTTAAATATTCCGAGACAATCAGCACGATCGGTGCCACGGGAGCCGTAACGTTTGATACCGTCGCTAACCCCGCAAGCCGCCCCGATGGTTCCCCCTACGCCATTACTGGAACCTCTACCTTGGCATCTGCCAATTATACGTTCGGTGTACTTACCCCTGGCGCAATCACCATTAAGCCACTTGTCCCTGTTGGTCTCGAGAATCTGCGGGTCTTCAGCAATATGGAAAGCTGGTCCTATGGCCTAGCTTCACGTCCTGCGGAGTCAGGCGTTTCCAGCGCAGACCCTGGCGCACAGATTAACTTCAACGATCGCTCTATCCAAATCGTCTTCCCTGAGTTCCGCGACGTAAGTTCGGACGAAGAAAAGAAGAAGAAAAAGGACGCTGGCGAAGCAACTGCGCAAGACGCGAAGCCAGCCCCTCGTACACTTTCCAAGAACTAATCTGACATGTCTCGCAACATTTCGAAGCAGGCCTTTCTAGCGGCCGCGCTCCTCACCGCTTCGGGTCTTTATGCCCAAGTAACCCCCACTGACGCGGGTAGCGCATTGCGCGAAAACAAAAAAGCGCCACAGCTGCCGACCAGTTTGACGCCTCCTGTTTCCGTCCAAGCAGCCCCTTCGCCTAATCAAGCGATTGAAACAAGCGACCCGAAGGAAGTCAGAATCTATGTACGTCGTTACATTGTGCCTGCGAACTCGGCTGTCACCCAAGGTGAAGTCGATGTGGCAACGAGTGATTACACCCGCCGCTGGTTGACCTTCACCCAGATCCGCGCCGGCTTCGATTGCGTCCGTGAGCTTTACCGTTCGAAAGGCTACGTCCTCGCCAACACCTATAGCCCTGAGCAGACAATGAAGGACGGTATTATTAAGTTGGGTGTCCTCGAAGGTATCGTCGAAGGCGTCGATGTGAAAAAAACCGCAGGTAGCGGAACATCTATTTCCGCAGACACTGTTCGTGACCGTATCACGGCTGCTCAACCAATCGGTGCCGCCTTCCGCGTCCAAGACGCCGAGCGCGGTTTACTGATTGCCTCAGACTTAGTGAAGAGCCCAGTCACTGCGCAGCTCTCTGCCGGCAAGGCAATGGGCGCAACCCGTGTTGACATCGAGTTCACGCCTCCCCCTGCAGCTTCCGCCACACTTAGTTACGATAACTTTGGCAACAAGCAGTCTGGTCGTAATCGCGCCCAACTTGCAGGACGCTTCACCACCGGCTTAGTGGATGGCGATGAAGTCGAGCTTGGCTACACGTATGCTGCCGACTTGGAGTCAATCCGTGCCGGCTTCTCGTTGCCGATCGGAAACGATGGTTTCACCTCTGGGCTTTCGTACTCGGATGTTAGTTATGATCTTTCAGGTGCCTTCACGGGCTTCTCGGGTACTGCGAAAGAATTACGCGTTAATGGAAGTTACCCTTTCATGCGCACGCGCTCCTTTAGCTTCTACGGCGACCTTATCTACTCATTGCGTGACCTCGAGAACACCGATGTAACGGGTATGACATTCCCGCGCACGCTTAACTCCTTCACGTTGGGCGGACGGATTGAGTCGTATGACGACGCACTCGGTGGCGGCATGAATCAAATCGGCCTTAACATCGTAGCGGGAAGCTCGACTGTCGATAATCGCTCCCAGGTATTAGGTGTCTACCTCGACTCACAACTCGCGCGCTTCGCAGAAGGCTCATACAGCAAAATTGTCTTCACCGCTTCACGCCTGCAGCACCTGACGGATACAGCGACGATGCTTCTCAGTCTTCGCGTTCAGCAGAGCAGCGATAATTTAGACTCCTCCGAGCAAGACAGCTTAGGCGGACCCTACGGTCTTCGTAGCTACGCGAACTCTGAAGCAACTGGCGATAAGACCGCCGTGCTTTCCCTTGAGTTGCGTCAGTCACTCTTCACTGGTTTCTCTGCC
>CAJBPJ010000201.1 GCA_903957465.1 uncultured Opitutia bacterium | reverse complement strand
TGTGCATCGCTGACCGCTTTCGTGGCATCAGCAACGGCTGTTTCCGTATCGATCTTCAGCGTAAACGACACCCCGCCCTGCAAATCTAGACCGAGTTTAAGACGACCTTGGGATCGACGCAGGAGCTCTTTTAAAACCAGCGTATTACGCTTCAGGAGCTCTGGCTCTTTGACGAACGTCTCAGCGTTAAAGAACAACGGAAGTAGGTCGACAGGCTCCGCACGTCCGCGGCCAGCACCAATATCACGCAGTGCTTGATAGTAGGTCGAAGCCTTACGGTCTTCAGGGATATTGGCATCCTTTACGCCAAAAGCTTGGACGCGTGCTAATGCCTCGGCATGAATTTTATTAAAGTCCTCTTGAGATTCTGGGCGCACATGTTCGAGCGCATACGTTTCAAGTGGAACTGTACGAAGGGGTGTGAGCTCGTAAACTGCGGCCGCAAGGACCAGCAACGAGACCACGACCTTCCAAAGGGGTCGCGACGTCATGGGTGTGTGATCGTCTGAGATTAGTTAAGTGCAGCTTGGCCGGAGGCACCATTCGACTCCTCGCCGTTGGCGAGAATCGCACTACGCAATACCACTAGGCGAACACCCTCGTCGACCTGCACCGTAGCTTTCACATCTGTGAGTGAAACGACTTTTCCGAAAATTCCGCCCGTAGTCATTACCGAGGAGCCAACTTTTAGCTCGGACTGGAACTTCTGGACCGCCTTCTGCTGCTTACGCTGAGGCGCAATCACGAAGAAATAGAAGGCTACGAACATTAAGCCGTAGGCCAGAAGGATTACCCCACCCCCGCCCTCGGGTGCCGGACTCGCAGGTTGTTGAAGTACAAGTGCTTGCAGTTTATTCATTTTATTTGGTTGTTTGGAAAGTGCGAAAGACGCCTTAGGGATGGGTGGAGTGAGACAAAAAGGCAAGCCCGTGTGGTCGGGTTAGGTTGACCGCCAAGGGCGACCTGTCAGCCTTAGGCACTTACTTCCATGGAAAGTTCCCCTAAGGGTGACGCACCTTCCGCTGAATCCAGCGTGCCGATTAAGCCCCTAACGTTCGCAGCTTCAATTGCGGCACTTGGCGTTGTCTTCGGGGATATCGGTACCAGCCCGCTTTACGCACTCCGCGAGAGCTTTAAAGCAGCCTTTTTACATAGCGGACCCGAAGCGCCCTCCCCCGTCGTCCCCATTCTCTCGCTGATTATCTGGAGCCTTATCTTAGTCGTTACTGTTAAATACGTGATCCTGGTAATGGCAGCTAATGACGAAGGTGAAGGCGGCGTCATGACCCTCGTCTCTTTGTCCAGCAAGACACCGGAGGTCGAAAATCCAGATAGTCCGAATAAAGGGCGTAATGCCATGGTCGTCATTGGCCTGATTGCAGCCGGCCTACTTTATGGCGATGGCATTATCACGCCGGCGATTTCGGTGTTATCAGCCATGGAAGGTCTCAAGGAAGCCAACTCGCGCCTGCAAGGCAGCGTCATCGACCCTCACTTGCTCAGCGCCGTTATTCCATGGTTAGCAATTTTCGTACTTATACCGCTTTTCCTTATTCAGAGAAAGGGAACGTCTAAAGTTGGCGCGTATTTTGGTCCGATTACCTTGGCATGGTTTCTCAGTATCTCTGGCTGCGGAGCTCTCTCGCTTTATGACAACGCGAGTACGATCCCTGAACTACTCCACGCATTTAACCCGCTTAATGGATTCGGGTTATTCTTCACGACGCCAGGCCTTGCGTTTGTGATCATCGGCTCAGTGTTTCTTGCAGTCACCGGTGCCGAGGCACTTTACGCCGACATGGGTCACTTTGGCGAAAAACCCATTCGCACCACGTGGCACCTCGTTGTCCTACCCGCACTTATCCTGAATTACTTGGGTCAAGGCGCTTGGGTGATGTCGCATCCAGCAGAGATACAAGACCATCTTTTTAATCCCTTCTTCAATATGGCACCGAATTGGGCACAGATCCCGCTCGTCTGCCTGGCGACCTGTGCTGCCATTATCGCCTCACAAGCTCTCATCTCTGGTGCGTTCTCAATGACAACCCAGGCGATTCAATTGAAGTACTTGCCGCGGATGCGCATCATCCACACTTCCGGCGAAGAGTCAGGCCAAGTCTATCTACCATTCGTAAATTGGTTTCTCTTTATCGGCTGTGCCTACGCCATACTTCAATTCCGATCCTCCGAAGCCTTGGCCGGTGCATACGGAATTTCCGTGAGCCTGACCATGCTCGCGACAACCTTGTTGTATGCAGAATTCTTGCGCAGACGTAAGAACCTCGGCGCGGGCGCTTACATCTTGATGATTCCATTCATCTTACTCGAATTATTGTTTATCGCCGGAAATTTACCCAAAATATTCCAAGGTGGCTGGCTCCCGCTCATGGTGGGAGGATTCGCCTTTATCTGCATGTATGTCTGGAACCGCGGGCGTACATTGATGCAGCGCAAATTCAGAGAGGGAGACCAAAAACAAATCTTCGACGTCTTCATGGATAGCATGGAGGATTCCTTCCACAAAGGCGCACTCAAGCGCGTCCCGGGTGTCGCCGTATACATGGTAGGCAATACCGAGTCCGTGCCTATGGCCCTCGCCCACAACTTAAAGCATAACAAAGTTGTCCATGAGCACCTCATGATTTTGACCATCAAAATTGATGAGTACCGCGCCACAGTTCCCGCTGCTGAACGCGTTAACTTGATATACCGAGTGCCGAATCCTCCAGAGAAAGAGAGTAAGGCAACTGACCCATTCCCGCGCGTCATTAAAATTATTGGTAACTATGGCTTCCGTGAAAACGGTCAAATCGAGCCAGTTCTAAGGGTAGCATTTGAAGATCAACAAATTGAGTACAACATGATGAAGATTACTTACTTCGTCAGTCGCGAGACAGTGGTGCGCAAGGAAAGCCATGTGCCCGGACTCAGCCTACCGAATGTCGAGGAGAAGATTTTTGAAGTTCTCAACCGTAATTCCCTCTCGGCAACGGCCTACTTCAACCTCCCGCCAGGTCGCGTCGTTGAGCTAGGCATGCAGGTTGAAATGTAAGCAGCGCCAAAGGAAAAGTTATTGGGGTTGGCCGCCGAACCCGCATAAAATAAAGGGTCGAAAAATAAGTCGGCCTAAAATCGCTCTTTTTACTTCCATCTGAGGGCACATCCGCTTTCTCAATGGGCTCATGGCACATACC
>CAJBPJ010000200.1 GCA_903957465.1 uncultured Opitutia bacterium | reverse complement strand
TTGATAGCCTAAGCGCTAAGTGCGGCATCCTTGCCGCGACGCGTGCGGCTAAACTTCGCACCGTCACCACGGGCGGCTGTGCAGGGCGCATCAGCGGCACACAAATTCAAATCTCGGACTTAACCTCCACGCGTGACGATCCGCTCCTACGACTTGTACGAAAGCGACTTCGCCAAAATTTCGACTTTCCGCGCAAAGGGCCAATGGACATCTCTGCTGTTTGGTCAGACGAGCCATTGCGCGTAGCCACAGATTGCGAAGGTTTGCCAGGGAATCAATTACCCGAAGACGAGGAACTGCACCCGAACTGCGAGTGGGGATATGGTACGGCCGCACATGTTGCTGGAGCCTTTGGACTCGCGGCTGCGGGTGAAGCTATTCGCTTAGCACTCCTAGAAACTTAAATTGGCGGGCAGCCACTTATAATGGAATTCATTGTAAGCCCATGTGCGGTTAAGCTCACGAAGCGTGGCATTAAAACAAGGGAATAGGCTGAAATTGGCCGTAGTGTTCGGCAAATCTAGATAATGTGAGGCTCATGACAGGTCTTCCGTCGTTTCCGCTTTCGTCTTTTCCGTTTAATGCTTAACCCACGTGCATCGACATGCGCGCTCCCGCACTACCGACCGAAGCCTTAATGACCGTTGAAGGTCTGCCTTTTCGCAAAGTAGCGACCGGCAAGGTGCGTGAGATTTTTGATTTGGGCGAACAGTTACTCATCGTCGCCACCGATCGTCTATCAGCGTTCGACGTCGTCATGCCAAATGGCGTACCCGGCAAAGGCATTCTACTCACTCAAGTGAGCCTCTGGTGGTTCGAGCAAGCCGCTAAGATTTTCCCCATTCACCTTGCACCCAATCACGCACAAGCAGTTGCGACGGCGCTGAAAGGTCACGAAGCGCTTATTCCGCGTTCGATGTTGGTGCGTAAATTAAAACCCTTACCCGTGGAAGCAGTCGTGCGCGGTTATTTAGCCGGCAGTGGCTGGAAAGAATACAAGTCGAACGGTGCAATTTTAGATCACAAACTTCCGACAGGTTTAATCGATGGATCTAAACTGCCGGAGCCTATCTTCACGCCATCAACAAAAGCGGCCGCTGGGCACGATGAGCCGATTACCCAAGCGCGCTGTGCGGAGATTCTCGGACAAAAAGACTTCACTGCTGTCCGTGATGCATCTATCGCGCTCTACCGTATGGGAGCTGAGCGTGCGGCCCAAGCCGGCATTCTTCTCGCAGATACGAAGTTTGAATTTGGACATGCGGTCGACGGTTCGCTTGTGCTCATTGACGAAGTGCTCACTCCCGACTCGTCGCGTTATTGGCCTGCTGAACGCTGGCAGCCCGGTCGCTCACAGCCTTCGTACGATAAACAGTTTGTGCGCGATTGGCTCGAAGCGCAGCCGTGGGATAAGCGCGCACCTGGACCACTTCTACCTGACGACATCGTTAAGGGTACACAGCGACTCTACATAGAGTGTCTCGAGCGCCTGACGGCCTGAGCGCGATCAGCGCTGGCGGACCTTGCGTGCCGCAATCTTGGCCTTGCGACGTCGCGCGGGCGGCTCATCGACGTGATCCGAACCGATGCGTGAATCCAACCAACGGGCAAAGGCGACCTCCGAGATCTCGCCGGCGGCCAGCCCCAGCACCTGGATGGTGGCCTCGGCCTCGGATGCGACAAGAGGTCGGTCGTTCATGAACAGAAAGATGGCGGCGACGGCAAAACCTGTCCGCTTGTTGCCGTCGACAAACGGATGCCCCTGCACGATTCCAGCCGCATAGGCGGCAGCCATCTCGCCCAGACTCGGCTCGCCATAGGCATGCAGGTTTCTCGGGCGCTGGGCGGCGGACTCAAGTCGCCGCGCGTCCCTCATACCCGGGTCTCCGCCGTTCTCCTCGATCTGCAACGCGTGCAACGCGAGGATATCGGCGACGGACAGCCAGATGGGCTCGCTCATTTGGCAAGCTCGCGGAATGTGTTGCGATAACGTGTGGCCACGTCCTTGTACGCAGCCATCAGCTTCTCAAAATGCGGATCAACCGGCGTCACCTTGTAGGTGCCGCTCGCCTTGTCGAATGACAGCTCATCGCCCTCGCCTACGCGCATTTCCTCCAGCAGTTCCTTAGGAAGCAGGATGCCGAGAGAGTTGCCGATTTTACGAATCTTGGACTTGTGGGCCATGGTCCATAAGTAATAACAAAGTTATAACATAGGAGTCAAGTCCTTCCCTTTTCAGGTCAAAGCTACTTGATTAGGATATCGACCTGGCAGCGCTCGCAGCGCGGCTTGCCTGGAATCAGCAAGAGTTCACTGCAGAGGGGACAATGCGATCCGTCGAGTGGCGCGACGGGTGTTTTGCCATCGTCGAAACCAAGTTCGGTGGTCTTGCGAAGCTGACGCCGCACCATGTAGCCCCAAAGAACGCCAAAGCCGATGAGTGTGATCCCACCGGCAATGCCGTCAGTCATGCTTGTGTCCTTTCCAGCCAACGCATCCTCCCCAGTTCGCAACGTCTCAACGAGCGCCCAAAGTCCTGCGACCACAAATAGGCCTGCGAGCACTAGGGGGCCAGCGCATTGAGGCGGGACGCACCGAGAGATTCTCTTTGGGGTTCTTGCCACAGGTAGCACAAGCCCAGTCTGTGACGCGCGCGATGGGCAGGATTGGAATCCAGAAGAGATGGATGACGACGATACTGCGGATACCGATGGCGAGTCGTGGCTCCTTACAAACCGTGCACCACACATTGCGCACAGCGACGCGACGCCGGAACAATTTGTAGTGTCCGTGAAGCAACAACATTGACTCAGAAACCAGCGGCGAGACGGTCGTGAACTTGTTTCGCCTCAAGCGTGACCGGAAGCCCGACACGTGACTCGATGAGCACCGGCCAATCAAGCGAGTCCTCGGGCACGCGTCCGTGCGATCCTTTAATGCGCTGAGGATTCAAAGGCGTGAGCTTGAGTAGCGCCCGGAAGCCGAGCTTCTTGCGAAGCAGGAACCAAAGTACATTTAACATCGGCAGCTTTACGTTTGAATCGATGAGTAGTTCGCAGGGATCGTAGCCAGGCTTGCGATGGATATCGACCGTCCGAGCAAAGTCTGGCGCACGGGCGTCGTCCTCCCAGTAATTGTAAGCGAACCAACTGTGGGCATCAGATACGGCGAGCAAATCACCGGAGCGAGCGTGCCAAAGCCCTTCGGCTTTCTGCGCAGCGACATCCAACACGCGCTCAACGCCAGGCGTTGATTCAAGTGCAGTGCGGACCTCGCTGAGTAGAGCCTGATCACGAAGATAGACGTGGGCGACTTGATGGTCGCAGACTGCAAAGGCGCGACTGTGGAAGGTATCGAGGATTTCGCCGCCGAGTTCGTCCTTAATTGCCAGCCAACCTCGTGTTCGGAAAACGCGGTTTAGACAGACGGCACGGTCAACAGCCGTGATGCCATACTCGGAAAGTATAGTGACCTCCACGCCCGATTGCTCGAGGTCATCGGCCAGTCGCCCAACAAGCTTATCTATTTCGGCGCGCGCAGCGTCTGCTTCCACAGAACAAGGCCCATGCCGCTGCAAGTCGTAATCAAGGTGCGGCAGGTAAACTAAGTTAAGGTCGGGCTTTTCATTGTGCTCAATCCACCGAGCGGCATCGGCAATCCACTGCGACGAGTCGAGCCCTGCATAAGGACCCCAAAAAGCCCCGAAGGGGAAATCCCAAAGGTCTTTCTTTAGGGCATAACGCAAGTCGTGTGGCCACGTTGCAATATCAAGTGCCTTGGAACCGTCCGCTTTATAAATAGGTCGCGGGGTGACGGCTATATCCACGCTTGATCCAAGATTGAACCACCAGAAGAGATTGGCGACGCGGAATCTAGGACGCTTTGAACGCACGGTTTCCCAAATTTTTTTACCTTCGACTATACGGTTAGACTGTTTCCAAAAATGAACTTCGGAGAGCGATCGGTCTGACCAACCATTGGCGACGATGCCATGTTGGCCAGGTACAAGACCTGTAAGATAGGTTGCTTGAGCCGTACAGGTGACGGCAGGAAAAGCTGGTTTCACGCGTGCCACCGAGCCCTTGGCTGCCCGTGCGGCCAACCTAGGCATTTTTCCGCTCTGCAAATCACGAGCGGTGAGTCCGACGACATTTAAGACTGCGCGGCGCATGTCAGTTGGTCGTACGTTTTTAACTCTTCAATGACAGCACGGACGTAACTAGGCGCCAAGTGGTGTATCTGTGTAGACTGACCAATCGCCGTTGGGAGAACTAAGGTTAACTGTCCGCCTAAATGTTCGCGAAACTCTTCAAGCCCACCCAAGAGCGGGACGCTCTCTTGTTGGTGTAACTCTGGTGCATAAATTCGAAAACCGAGAGACGTGAGCAATCGAAGAACCCGTTCGGCTTCTTCTCGGCCGAAGAGACCAAGGTCACGGGCGCAGAGCACGTCGAGGGCGAGCCCAATGGCAACTGCCTCGCCATGGGTCAAACGGTGGGCCGTTAACGACTCGAGTTTATGCGCAGCCCAATGTCCAAGATCCAACGGACGTGCACTTCCCAGCTCAAAGGGATCACCACCTCCAGCAATGTGCTTGGCGTGTAACTCAGCTGAACGGCGAATTGCACGTCCGATTGCCGATAAATCTCCCGCAGCTAACTGTGTGACATCTTTTTCAAGCGCCCTAAAGAAATCGGCATCTTTAAGCAGGGCGACTTTTACAGCCTCTACCAGTCCGTCGCGCTTGCCGCGCGCATCCAGCGTCGTCAGCAATTTGAGGTCATTCACTACCGCTGCAGGCACGGCAAATGCGCCCGTGAAGTTTTTCTTCCCAAAAGTATTGATGCCATTTTTTACGCCCACGCCCGCATCACCCTGGCCTAATGTTGTCGTCGGCATGCGAATGACCCGCACGCCACGGTGTGCGGTTGCGCAGGCGAAGCCAACGGCATCGAGAAATGCGCCGCCGCCAATAGCGAGCACGTAGGAGTGTCGGCAAATCTTGTCGGTTTCGATAGCAGCTAAAACAGCTTTAACAACCTGCGTGTCTTTTTTGGCGGCCTCGCCGCCTGTTAAGACTAGCGGCCCTCGAGTCATTTGTAACCCGTTTGCTTTTGCGTAAGTCGAGATACTTTCAAGGAGACGTGGCGACGACTTCGCCAAGCCGCTATCAACGAGTGTCAAAAACTTTGCAGATCCGAGAAGTCCCTTGAGGCAGGGATTCGACGCAGCAAAAGCGTCCTCGGTAAAGAGGATGCGGTGACGGAACGTCACTGTGAAGCTGAGGTCGAGCTCGTCCATGCCGGTGACTTAAGGTGAAACTTAAGTCGTGGGCATTAGACGCCGCAAGCCAAGGGCAGTTCCATACAAAAGAAGTAAAACCACTCCAGACGATGAAAGGACGTCCTCTTGTACGAAGCTTGGCGCAATCTGCCGCCAAACCACGTAATCCAGCAGAACAAGCCCGGCAATACGTTCAGTCACTCGGGTGCCTACATCGGGGATGAAGTAATGGGTCAGTGGAATAGAGACGGCGACGAGCGTAGCGATGAACACGGCAGATGACTCGACCTCGGACGCTGGAACGCCCAGGAAGCAGAGGAATGGGGCCGTGCAGGCGAACCAACTGACAAAGCCTGAAGGGCTTCCGCCTGTCGCCTCGTGCCGAGCAAGCAGAGAAATCGAAGCTGTCGAGAAGAGAAGTGCGACTTGGTAGGCTAGAAGAAGTTGCCTGCCGGGCATATCATCTTGAGCACAAACCGCGAAGTAACCTATCGCCGGCAAAAATGCTCGGCAGACTCCCATTAACCACGGTGAGAATGCCGGCTGCGTCTTATGCCATCGCGTATAGGCGAGAATGAAAATGGTAAGTCCAAGCGAGAGCCACCCAAGGGAAGCGCTCAGCCCTAGGGAGAGTAACACGAGCCCTGCTTGTCGGACATGCGCTATGTTAACTTTCCCAGCAGGTATGGGGCGGTTAGGGAAATGCTTACGGTCCCAGTCTGCATCCGCGGCATCATTAAGAAACATGCCAGCGACATAGAGAAACGATGCGCTGAGCAAAACCCAGCTCAGTTTGTGAACACAAACGGTACCTCCAAAAGCGACCGCAATCAACCAACCCATAAAAACGTTCGACCAAACCGTGGGAAGGTTAGCGCCGCGTGAGAGCTCAAGCCAGGCCCGGAGTTTACTCATGCCACATTCCAACCACGACGGGCAAATTCGGCAAGGGCCCAATCGTATTCTTGCAAAACTTGTTGCTCGACCGACTGCGCGCGCAATGCGTCGGGCAGCACCTCCCAAGTATAAGTCTCAATTTCAAACTGATCACACACACTTGGATCTGCAACCAAGGCATCCATCAGTCCTTTTAATTCGTGCGCCGTAGAACGCAAACCATCACCTAAAGATTCCACGTGGATGGGCACATGGAAATGGCTACGGATTTCTGAAAGTTGCGAAAGGTTGCGACGTGCTTCCGCGATGCCTTCAGGAATATCACTGCAGCGAATAACTGTACGGTCTTCTTTGCGCTGTAGAAATGTTTGATGGAAATACGTATTTTCATCAAGTGCCTCGAGTCGCTGAAGCGCCTCGGCAGTCGGAGGCAGCGCGAGGGCCGCAGAAAGGTGTATTTTTAGAACAGGAATTTTGGCCGAACGAAAAGCAGTGAAAGCGGCAGAGGGACTTTCGAACTCAACCGCGTGGTGACACGCATCAAGGTTGACGCCTAGCCACTCACGGTTCGCTGGGTGCAAAGCAAAATGCTCCTGAAAAAACGCAATCGCTTCGGAAGAAGTTCCCAGCATGCACATGGGCTCAGGCTCAAGTGCTAAGCGCACACGCACGCCGGTACGCTCCGCAAGTTTCGCCAAACCCTGGCAACATTGATGCAGATTGGCATGCACATCAGCCATGCTTGGCGGAGAAGATCGATGGCCGAGCGGCACGGTGCTAATGGTCGGCCGTGTATCAGGCTGCACGAGCGCACTCAGAACTTCCGCGACCTCTAACGTGTAGGTTACGCGCTCTGAACTTCCCCAGTCGGGCTGGTAAGCCGCTTCTTTCACACGGGCTCCATGAAAAGGACCGCGCGGAAAGGCATTCACCGTAAAGACGTAAGCATTCTGCTGCTTAAGCCATTCGCGTAACCATTTTAGTTCTGATGGATTCGTCAGTAATTCACTGGCGGCTGGACCCGAGAGTCGCAGGCCAAGTGCCCATGGGCGACTGCGAGAAAACTTCGCTCGCACGGTAGCCACGGGACCTTCCAAGGAGGCACGGACTTGCGACCAATCTTCGCCGCGGTGGACGTTGGTGCAGTAAGCAAGATGGGCTCGCGGCCCAACCCTCACACCGATCCCCCTACATGATCGGCTACCTTAAAGCCGGAATACTGTGAAAGGAATCGAAGTGGATTTCCGTAAATGAGTGCGTCGATGGCTGCAGCAGAATGCCCGCGCCGGCGCATTTCGAGAGCTGTCTTGGGCACAGCCAATGGATCACTGTGACCCCAATCACAGGCACTGTTAAGCCAGAGGCGCTCCGCTGCATATTGTTCGACCATATCAATCGCTCGCGCGGGCGTCGCCTTCGACTCTGGGTAGAGCGTGATGCCTGCCCAATGACCCGCATCGAGAACCTGTCGCACGGTATGCTCTTCGACATGATCGATCAAGGTACGGCCTGGTCGCACGCCTGCATTACGTAAGACGTCCAAAATAAGTTTAGTGCCTTTGAGTTTATCCTCGAGGTGTGGTGTATGGACTAAAATCAGGCGGTCATGCTCGACGGCAATCTGTACGTGTCGTTCGAAGATTTTCACCTCGTTCCGGGAATTCTTATTTAAACCAATCTCGCCAATTCCAAGTACGTTGGGCTTGTCGAGAAATTCAGGGATAATGGATAAGACGTCTTCGGCGAGGCCGAGGTCTTCAGATTCCTTTGGATTAATGCAAAGCCAGGAGAAGTGCGGCAGGCCGTAGCGAGCTGCACGGCGCGGCTCGATTTCGGTGAGTTGACGGAAATAATCACGAAAGCCGTCGACGGAACAACGGTCGAAGCCCGCCCAAAAAGCAGGTTCACAAACGGCGACGCATCCGGCGGTGACCATAGCGGTATAGTCATCTGTGGTCCGGCTAACCATATGGGCATGCGGTTCAATATAACGCATGTTCTTTTAAAGTTTTGGCCAAGCTCCCGTAGCGCCCTTGGTGTCTGCGCTGTCAGCGGGTGCCGCACTTGGATCGCTCCATGACTCAAGGATACGACGTGTGCGGTCGGGTTTGCCGTCGTTTAAAAGTGCAAGGGCTGCGCGCAATGATCGCAGACGGTGGTCGTCTGTCCCGGAAGCCCGATCCATGCGGTCAAGAAATGCGGCAACGTCGAGAAGGCGCGCCCGTGCCTCCATATAATAGAGGTCGGTCAGCGCGTCGCGTTGACGCCAAGGCTCCTTGGGCGTGGTCATACAATCAAGTTAAGCAGGAGCGGGGCTGGGTCAACCGCCCGATAACTTACTTCCGACCCAGTTCGGCCGCCGTATAGGGCTGCTTTTGATTCGCCGAAGCCTCGCGAGCTGCTTTCACAATCTCGGGTGTAGCGAGCGGGCCGCCTTTGCCATAAGTTGTACGTACGTAATTTAGAACATCGGCGATCTCAGGGTCTTTCAAAGTGTCAGCCAAAGGAGCCATGACACTATTATAGGCCACACCATTAACTGTAACGGGGCCTTGTAACCCTCGAAGCACAATCTTGGAAAGGAAGGTCATGTCTTCATCGAGCCAATCAGAGCCTTCGAGCGGTGGGAAAACCGCAGGGATGCCCTTGCCGTTGGGTTGATGACACGCAACACAGGTGCGCATGTAAACTGCCTGGCCACGAGCCAGTGCCTCTGCGTCTGGCTTTGCGGCAGGTTCAGCCTTGGGCGCATCAGCACCAAGCAGACCTAAGCCGAATAAAGCTAATAAAATGCGGTACATCGGACTTAAAATGACAGTTGGGCGTTAAAAATGTTCCTTTTAAAAAGATAAAACATGGGAGCGATGAATTCTCGCCAAAGAGCACTCGTTTACCCTAGAACATCCTCACCCCACACATACCATGCAAGACACAACTGTACCCAATGCTAAGCGGCTACTCTGGGCCGGCTTCACTGCAATCCTCGCCGCTGGAGTTGGCTTTGCCTTGCGCAATGGCATGCTCGGAGCGTGGGCATCAGAGTTCCGCTTTACGGCCACGCAGCTCGGCGCCATTGGCGGCGCAGGGTTCTCGGGCTTTTGCTTTGGCATCATCTTCGGCGGTGTGATCGTTGATAAATTAGGGTACGGAAAACTCGTCGCGCTCGCTTTAGTCGGACACATCGTTTCTGCAATCGTCGCGCTCGGTGCGACGGATGCGACCAATGCGTACGCCTACCTTTACTGGGGCGCCTTCATCTTCGCTTACGCCAATGGCACACTCGAAGCCGTCGCCAATCCGCTCGTGGCAACCTGCTTCCCGAAAAATCGTACGCACTACTTGAATATTCTCCACGCGTCATGGCCCCTTGGGATGATTGTGGGCGCAGGTGCGAGTTACCTTATCGGTGCAGAAAATATGTTGGGCCTGAGCTGGCGCTGGCAAATGGCTTTCTACCTGGTGCCAACTGCAATCTACGCGTGGATGTTCTTGGGACAAAGCTTCCCTAAATCCGAGGCTGCAGAGAAAGGTGCTAGCTTTGCCGAGATGTTTAAGGACGTCGGCCTACTGGGTGCAGCCGTTGCTTGCTACCTAGTCTCTCTCTTCCTTGGCGATGTAACCGGTCACCAAAATGCCGGCTGGGCAATCGGTGGTTTGTGCCTTCTTGCCGTCGGCGTGATTACGCGATTCTCCTTCGGCTCAATCCTTCTGTTTGTTCTCTTCGTCACCCACGCATTGGTTGGCTCGGTTGAACTCGGTACTGATGGCTGGATTGAAAACATTACGGCTAACCTCTTCAGCGAGGTCGACGGCAAGATTCTCTTTGTCTGGGCTTGCGTGATCATGTTCAGCCTCCGCTTCAGCGCCCACTTTATTGAGACAAAGTTAAAGCTTTCGCCGCTCGGTATTCTTCTGGCCTCTTCGCTACTGGCCTTCGTGGGCCTTCGCCTTGCTAGCGACATGGACACATTTGCTGCCGCACTGCTCGCCGTCGGAATCTACGCAGTGGGTAAAACATTCTTCTGGCCAACGATGTTGGCGATTGTCGGTGACCGCTTCCCGCGCTCGGGCGCTGTGGCGATGTCCATCATCGGCGGCATTGGCATGCTGTCCGCTGGCTTAATTGGCGGGCCAGGACTTGGCTTCGCCAAAGACCGCTTTACGGCAGAAACCATTCAAGCAACGAGCCCTGCAGTTTATGCGGCAAACAAAGCAGAGAGTCCTTCAAAGTTCCTCTCCTTTGACGAAGTCACCGCTGTTGATGGCGGCAAACTCTCTGATGCTAAAAAATCCGTGGGAGCTGGCACGGGCAGCGAAGCCGATAAAGCACTCGTGGCGGCTTCGATTGCAGGCGATCGTGCGACCCTCAAGGTCGATTCCTACATCCCCTTAACGATGGCGGGCATCTACCTGTTACTGTTGCTCTATTTCCGCAACATTGGCGGCTATCGTGCCTTGAAGCTCGAAGAGCAGGTTTAATTAAACGGCTTTAGGCTGTTTTCCCTTGCTGCCCGCGACCGCGGGCAGTTTTTTTGACAGTCCTTGGTTAACGGAGAGATGGCAGAGTGGTCGATTGCGGCTGATTCGAAATCAGCTGAGCCGCAAGGCTCCGGGGGTTCGAATCCCTCTCTCTCCGCCAGCCTTGGAAGTCTTTGAGACTAAAGACTAAAGCTTAAGGACTAAAGTCCTGGGACCTAAAGCTGCGATGCTCTTTAGTCTTTCGTCATTAGCCTTTAGTCTCCCACAAGTCTCCCCCAAGTCTCCTCAGGCCTCCTTTTAAGTGGAAACATCTGGCTCAATTGGGGGTTTAAGTAAGATAGAAGCCATGCGTATTCCCGCAGTCATCATTCTCTTGGGCGTCGCGACGTCTTACGGTGCAATTGATTTGGCCAACCTTGCCGAAAATTCTCCGTTCGGCGCGGGTGTGACCTCCACCGGAACGCCTACCGAAAACTCAGGACTGGAATTACGCGGTATGTACGTTGATCAGGGAAAAACCTATTTCAGTATCTACAATGCTGCGACAAAACAGAGCACATGGGTTCTCCAAGGCGGAGCTCCTTCCAAAGCTACCGAAGGCTTAAGTGTGAAATCTTTTGATTCGGTTAATTCTGTCGCAACGGTCGACGCTGGCGGAAAATCGGTGCAGGTTTCCCTAAAGCAGGCATCCGTCTCTAAATACGAAGCCCCACCCCAAGCCCAACCCGTGGTAGCTGCGGGCGGTGAGCTCATGCCCCCTGCAGGTGCGGGCCAAGGCCAAGTACAAACTCCATGGGGCAACTTCACACCCGAACAGATTGCTGCTTACAGGGCAGAGCGCGAGAAGCGCTGGGCTGAGCGCATGCAACAACAAGGCGGTGCGACTGGGGAGGTTCCTGCGAGCGGGCGTGACCGTGGCGGACGTGACAGGGGCAGTCGTGGCGGCGATCCAGCGGATCCGACTGCGGGTGGCCCAGGAGGCGGACGCAGTCGGTGAGCGCTCGCCAAACAACGTCAATCTCTTACACACATTTTATGAATCTTCGCACACCTTCTAGCCGTCGCGGCTTCACGCTTATCGAAATCTTACTCGCGCTCGCAATCGTGGGTATGCTTGTCGGCCTAGCTGTTGCAAAAATCGACAGCATTTTTGGTTCGAGCCAAGAACAGATTGCTCAGCTTTTTGTAAATGACTCCATGAAGACGTCCATGATGCGCTACCGCATGGATCTTGGTGATTATCCCACGTCCGAGGAAGGCCTCAAGGCGCTGATAGTAGCTCCCGAAGAAAAAGTTGATCGCTGGAAAGGTCCTTACATCGATGCCAAGGGCGGCGCACTACCAAGAGACCCATGGGGCGAGACCTATCAATACCGATGCCCAGGGACACATAACGCCACTGGCTACGACCTATTTTCGAAGGGCAAAGATAAAACAGCGGATTCAGCCGACGATATCGGCAACTGGTGAACAGAAAGGTGCGAGCGCAACTTCAGCGAGGGTTCACCCTTGTTGAAGTTCTCTTGGTGCTTGGGTTAATGGCGCTCCTCTCGGGAGTCCTTATCGTGGGATCGTCGAGTCTCATGGGCACAGGCACCAAAGATGACCCCGAAGAAGCGTTGCTTGCGGCTTTGCAGAAAGTCCGGCGCGAATCGGTCGAGCGCAATCAGACCATCGAAGTCCAAATCTACGAAACGGGAACCGTTCTTACGTGGGGAGATAACGCCGAGCAAACTTTCATCGTGCCAATATCTGAAACCGTCCAAGCCAAGCTGCTCGCCGCTGAGTCGCTGGGAGCTGTTTTGATTGGAGGACAGGCCGAAGAAAAACTTTTGGAGCATTTTAAAGTTTATCCCGACGGTACGTGTGACCTTTTCCGACTCGATGTTCGTCGCAACGGC
>CAJBPJ010000199.1 GCA_903957465.1 uncultured Opitutia bacterium | reverse complement strand
GTCCGGTCCTGCTGGCGACAACAGTTCTGTCGCTGCGATCCTTAAGCGTATCAACCCATCGGCACTCGATGCCGACGATCAAGCTATCCTGGCGCGTTTGGCTGAGACGACCGATGCGACGACACGTGCGCTCGAAGCCCATGAGTTCACGGAGTATACCCAAGCACTCTATAGTTTCTTCTGGGGAGATTTCTGCGACTGGTATGTCGAAGTCTCCAAATCGCGTCTGACCGATGCGCAGGCCAAGGACTCTTGTTTAGCGGTTCAGGATTTAGTCCTACGTCAATTCCTCCTCCTCTTCCACCCAGTAGCGCCGTTCATTACGGAAGAACTGTGGCACTTGTTGGGTTATGGACCTGAAGGCGACTTCATCCAGGGCCATAATCCTGGTTCGGCGTCTGACCTTCTCGGTGCGTTCAAGAAACATGGTATCGAACTAAACCCGCAGTCCATTCAATCGATCGTCTCGCTCCGTGCGTTGGTCGCAGGGTTACGTCTCCTCAAGGCGAACGCCAACCAAGGAAGTCGCAAGGACAGTATCGTCACTTTCATTCCGAAAAACGCTGCAGGGCGTGCTTTAGCTGAAGCCAATAAAGATAAGATCCAGAAGCTTGGCGGTTTGGCGGAATTACGTTTCGCGGATAACACGCAAGGCCGTCCGGGCGAAATCACTGAAGTGGGTACACTCTTGATTGAAGTCTCGGGTAACGTCGATGCTGGTGCTGAGCGCGTACGTCTGACCAAAGAACTTGAGAAATTTGAAAAGGCCGTGGCTGCCGGCGAATCGAAGTTAACCAACGAGACCTTTGTCTCAAAAGCTCCGCCCGCCATCCTCGAAGGCGCTCGCAAGCAACTGGCGGAAAGCAAAGCGAAGCGCGATGAAATCGTCCGCATGCTCGCGGCTTTAAACTAAAACCTCTTCTCCATGATTCACGTCCACGTCCATCCCGATAAAGCCACGGCGGTCAAGTCGGTGGCTGCTTCGATTGCCAAGCTCATCGGCGAACGCGCCGCCAAGGGGCAGCGCACGGTGCTTGGTTTAGCCACAGGCTCGACGCCCATTCCGCTTTATGCCGAATTGGTACGCTTGCACCGCGAAGACGGTTTATCGTTCCGCACGGTGACGACCTTTAACTTAGACGAGTATAGCGGCCTCGGGCCTGACCATGATCAGTCGTACCGCTACTTCATGCAGCAGCAGCTGTTTAACCATGTGGATGTGACGCCGTCCGAGACACATGTGCCCAATGGACTCGCCAAAGATGTCGTCGCCGAATGTGCCGCCTATGAAGCCGCCATTCGCAAAGCCGGTGGCATTGATTTACAAGTTCTCGGTATTGGACGCACAGGCCACATTGGTTTCAACGAACCTCCTGCAGGTCCTAGCACACGCACACGTCAGGTGCACTTGGATGAAGTGACCCGTCGCGACAACGCATCGTTCTTTGGCGACGTCGCCAAAGTCCCTCACCACGCCGTCACCATGGGCGTAGGTACAATCCTCGACTGCCGTCGCGTGGTCCTGCTCGCCTGGGGCGAAGGTAAAGCGGAGATCGTGCAGCGCTCGGTAGAAGTCGCTCCTGCCGACAGCTGCCCTGCAAGCTGGCTCCAACAACATGCCGCCTGCGATTTCATACTCGATCCAGCAGCCGCTGCTAAACTTTCTAAAACTCGTTAAGCCATGGAACTCACCCTTCAACCTAAGCATGTTTCGTCGATTGACCCTGGTTTCGTACCCGCGTCGCTCTGGACACGTGCCTACCTTGCTC
>CAJBPJ010000198.1 GCA_903957465.1 uncultured Opitutia bacterium | reverse complement strand
CCGCCGGAAATCCAGGTGCCGACTTGAAGTCGACCGCTACCTAGTGTAAACATGTTTGTGACCCCCTCTTTCTATTACGCCTCGATGAGAACGACCGATGGGGTCGCGCTCGAAGAGCCTGACGTGACCTTGCAGTCGCGGTCCACAACAGCCGAGAAGTCAATGTCCTGTCGGGCAATGTCTTCACGGGTGAATGGCATCATGAGCTGCATGCTGTACGCCTTTGGCAAATGGATAATGACCGACTTCGACGGGTCGTCCGAGCGGATGTGCTCAAACTTGACATACAGCGGTCGTGGAAGACCCATGAGGGCCGTGACGTTGCTGATGCCGGTGTTTGGGCGACCGCCATCTGGGTCGAAGTTTACGGAGTACGCTCCGCCAGTAAAGTCGTCGTGTGCATTGGCATACGCCGTCGAATCAAGCGTGGTGCCCTCACCGAGCGATACGTGGAACAGGTTCTTAACGTTGTCCCAGTTGATTTCCACACCGCGGGCGCGGATGTCGGCGCGACCGCCGAAGAACGCCTTAGCGATTGGGAAGTTCGACTGGCCGTAGAACTCTCGCTCCTGGAAGTTAATGTCGAACTCGACGTCGCCACCAACCTCGCCAACGGTTACGAGCTCGCCCGTGCTTCCGTAGCCTGAGGTGCTAGCAAAATAGTTTGAGGTTTGCCCGATGACGGCTCCAGACTTCCAGAACGCCACCTTGACTACACCAGATCCAAGTGTAAGCATTGCTTTTCTCCCTTATGTTTTGATGACGCTGTACCGGATCACACGCCGGTATTCCAAGCTCGGGTCATCGAAAAAGTCCCTTTGCGTTATCTTGTGTGACAAGTGCAGCACAGCCCCATCCGGCCCCGCAAGACGCTTCCTATTAAGCACTATATCTACCCTGTTGCCAATAGTATTTATCTCTGCGGCGCTGACTTTACTCACTATTACAATATCCACAATCGGACGGTCAATTCCGAGCCCTACGTCACTGCCGCCACCGAGAACGGCTACACGAATGGCTGGGGGGCCGCTTTTGCCCGTAAAATTGACCGGGTAAACCTTCTTATCGGTGGACGTACCACCAAGCAGGGTCTGCAGCGTGGCATCCCCGCTCAAAGCACTGAAAAACGCCTCGTATACTCCGGTCATGCCGCAATGGTATATTTGTAGGCGCCGATAATCTATGGATCGTCCTTCTACATTGCATGGCGCATATCGAACGGCTGAGATAGATGTGGTATGCTAGATTCTGCCCAGTAAGAGGGCAGAAGGGAAACAGTCATGAATAAAGTATTCAAGAAGGTACAAAAGGTTTTTGAGAAGGCCTTGAAGAAGGCATTCCGAACCATCAAGCGACAGCTCTGGGACATGCCCGAGCAGCTTGTTGAGCGGGCGCCAAAGCCCAAGGTCAAGTCTGTAGCTAAGACGACCAAGAAGAAGCCATCAGGGAAGAAGAAGTAGCCCTTCCCCGGCAAAGGAGTTTTTCATGCCACAGTTCTCCGTGCGGTCATGGACCGCGCAGGAAAAACAGGATGCAGTCAATATGGAGTATGAAGCGTTTTATGCATCATACCCAGACCGAAGCAAAGACTCATGGCGAATCATGAGAAACAACTTGCTTCGAGGGAAGACATCATTTGTTGATAAGCGCATCAACAATGGAAAGAAGCCATTCACGGTCCCTGGGTCCTTGCGAGACAAGATTAGCTCAGGGATGACCCCAGATATCGTTAGCGCAATCGCGGAGCGCGAGAACGCCGCTTACGAGGCCACATCTGAAATTGAGCGCCTAAAGGCAGCGCATCGAAAGGCTTTGCGAAAGCTCGACGACAAGGATCGTGAGCAGCAGGAACTAATCGAGGCCGTGTATCAGGCGGCCAGAGAGGCGGCTGCGGCGATCCACATTGAGCCCGTGAAGCCACCAAAGCACGACAACCGAAAAGCCGATGACGAAACTGCAATCTTGCTGCTTTCTGACTGGCAGCTCGGTAAGATCACTCCAACCTATAACTCCGAGGTCTGCGCGGATCGGATTAGGCAGCTGTCCGATAAGGTGCAAAAGCTTGTCGACATTCAGCGCAAGGCGCATCCGGTAAGGGAGCTAAGAATTTATCTTCTTGGCGATCTTATCGAGGGTGAAGACATCTTCCCGGGCCAGGCTCATCTCGTTGATG
>CAJBPJ010000197.1 GCA_903957465.1 uncultured Opitutia bacterium | reverse complement strand
GTCAGACTGGGAGCCTTTACCTTTTCCGAATTGCACGAGTTTTCCGCCCGGCCAGGACCGTCCATCCGTCACAGCTGCATCAAGGTAAATGGCCGAGATTTTTTCTGGGTGAAGACGCGCCCACGCGAGGGTGTATAACCCACCGCGCGAAATGCCGCAAACGACAGGACGTTTCGACAGGCCATACTTGGTAGTTACTTCTTGGTAAAAAGCCTCCCATGTTGCCATGGCCTTGGGAGATCCGAATTGGTCGCGACAATCAACGAAGGCTACGTGCCAACCAGAACTGACTAAGGTGTTTTCGAAGGCAGAGAGATGGCCAGGGAATTCAGCAACCCAAAGCCATGGTTTTCCGTCGGCCGCCTTGCCGGGTGTGCGGAGTTTTGCGGCACGACCCTGAATGGTCATCCGGATTTCTTCGCCAAACGGTGCGCAGGCTACTGCCACAGGCTTTTCTTCGGCATAGCCCAAAGCGGCAATGAGACTCAAGAAGGTCAGGATGAGGCGCATAGGTGTATCGTAAGTTAAAACTTATAAAGCTTTCTGCGACTTGATTTTCTCGCCCAAGCCGTTCCTCTGTCTTTAGTTCCGCTTCGCACCCATGAATCCCCTTGATGACCTTAAGCCACGCTATGACGCCGTTGTCATTGGCTCAGGTCTTGGTGGGATGACTGCCGCCAACAATCTGGCAAAGTTTGGCTGGAAGGTGTTGCTCTGCGAACATCACTACCAGTTGGGTGGTCTAGCTACTTACTTTAAGCGCAAAGGTGGCCACGCGTTCGATATCTCACTCCACGGATTCCCTCACGGGATGATTAAGTCGACGCGCCGTTATTGGACGAAAGATATCTCAGACCGCATCCACCAATTAAAAGACGTCCGTTTCATCAATCCTGACTTTGATGTGCGTACGACCTTTGACCGTGCCGATTTTACGCGAATCCTCATCGAGCAATTCAAAGTCCCCGCAGAAACCGTCGAAGGCTTCTTTGCGCACCTTCGGGCGATGAATTATTACGACGACGACAAACGTACCACCCGTCAGCTCTTCGACGAATTTTTCCCAGGCCGCCCCGACATCCAGCGCCTTTTACTTGAGCCCATTGCTTACGCCAACGGCTCAACCCTCGATGACCCTGCTATTACCTTTGGCATCGTATTCTCGAATTTCATGTCGAAGGGCGTCTTTATTTTCCAAGGCGGTACCGACTTACTCATTCAGTTGATGACCGCTGAGCTTAAGGCCAACGGCGTGGATGTTCGCCGCAATGTGCTCGTTGAGAAGGTCATGACGGAGCGCGACGCGGCAGGTCGCCGCCGTGTCGTCGGCGCAAAGCTTCGCGATACACGTTTTGGCAAAGAAGCTGACGTTGCCTGTGCCACTGTCATTTCGAATGCGAACGTCAAAGACACCGCCCTGCGTATCGTCGGCGAAGAGGCTTTTGACCCTGCTTTCCTTGCCGCTGCAAAAGCCGTTCGCGTTAACAGTTCTTCGTGTCAGGTTTATATGGGCGTGCGCGAGGGAGAGACTATTCCGGCTATCGGAGATCTTGTTTTCACTTCGGAGGCCAAGCCCTTCAGCTCAACGGAGCTGACAGACTTCCACACGTCTTCACGTACTTACTCTGTTTACTACCCTGATACGCGTCCGCAAACGAAGGTACCGCACTACGCAGTCGTCACTTCGATTAATCAACTTTGGGACTCATGGGCGAATTTGAATGAAGCAGACTACGCCCATCACAAGGCGCGTATTATCGAAGAATCATTTGTCGGCCTCGAAAAATTTATCCCGGATATCCGCAGTAAAGTTGATTGGGCAGAGGCGGCGACTCCGCGCACCGTAAATCGTTATGTGCGCCATACCGGCGGCACTTCTTTTGGTACGAAGTTTGAAGGTCTAAAAATTTCCATGGATTTACCAACGCACGTGGGTGGCCTTTACCACGCAGGGTCGGTGGGTATTATTATGTCAGGTTGGCTCGGCACGATTAACTACGGTGTGATTGTCTCTGCAAAGGCTGACACCTATCTGCGCGACCCGCAGGGGGGCTGAGTACTCTTTTAGGATAAACCGGGATTATGGCCTAACTATGCCGCGAACAGCGGATCCTCGTCGGTATACATAGTCCGACCTGAAGACTCCGCGATAGCGGGACTTTTTATTTTCTCTGCCATCTGACCTTTCCTCTTTTCTCCGGCCAGCTTTCTGGCTTCATGTTGGTTCACCTATCATGGCCATCCCAAAGCCCGCCTTCCTTGCCAAACTCGAGAATCTTTTCGAAGGAATCATCTTCTCGAGTCGTTGGATTCAGGCGCCTATCTACGCCGCCCTCATCATCGCAGCCGGCGCGTACGCTTGGAAGAGCATCGAGGAACTCATCCACATTCTCTCGGATTTCGGCACACTCAGTGAGGCGCAGATCATGGTTGGCCTACTCTCGCTCGTGGACATCTCGATGGTGGCCAACCTCGTCAATATGGTTGTCGTCGGTGGCTATGTGACATTCGTCAGTAACATCGACTTCAAGGATAACAAGGACCGTCCTGACTGGCTTGACCACATCAACGCCAACACCCTGAAGACTAAGTTAGCCGGCTCGCTCGCTTCCATCTC
>CAJBPJ010000196.1 GCA_903957465.1 uncultured Opitutia bacterium | reverse complement strand
CGTCTACCGACTTGGTAGATCCGCGTTCTGGGGTTATCTGTATTCCGAATAATTATGCCTATGCATCCGGCCAGGTTCTGGACGAAGGTTGGCTGCGTGTGACGGCGCTTGCCAATCATGACGCTTGGTGTGCCTTGCCCGAGGATGATTATCTCGCGGCTAAGAAAGATTGGTTACACCGATTAAACCGGGTTGCCCGACGTCATTTGCCGGCCGTCCAAGACGCTGTCCACGACTCCGCGCTTCTCGCGACGGATATGTTTACGCCACGCACAGTCCGTAAATTTACCGGCCACTTAAATGGCGCAATTTATGGAGCCACTGAGAAGCGTCGCGATGGTCGTACGCACCTCAATAACCTCTTTATCATCGGAACAGATCAGGGCTTTCTGGGTATTACCGGGGCAATTCTCTCGGGGATTTCTATGGCAAACCTCCATGTGCTGAGTGGAGAATTAACTTAACGATCATGCAGCCAGCCGTCGCAACCGAACGTTCGCTCATGCGTGAGCTTCTGCAGCCTGTGGTTATCGTTAGCGCACTTGGGTACTTCGTTGATATTTACGATCTCACGTTGTTTATGACGGTGCGCGACGAGAGTCTGCGCGATCTCGGTCTCGAACACCTTATTAAAGGAGGCGCCTGGTACCATGACCTGATGTCATGGCAGATGGCAGGCATGCTGCTTGGCGGCATTCTTTTTGGCATGCTCGGCGATCGTCTTGGCCGCCTGGCGACACTCTTTGGATCTATCTTGCTTTATTCGCTGGCGAATCTTGCGAACGCTTATGTGGCTACTTTTGAAGGCTATGCAGCCTTGCGATTCATCTCTGGTATAGGCCTAGCGGGTGAACTTGGAGGGTGTATTGCCTTGGTTGCGGAGACCTTGTCGAGAGAGCGTCGCGGTTACGGTACCGCACTCGTCGCTGCAGTTGGAGTTATGGGTGCAGTCGCCGCAGGCGCTATGGCTGAAGTTGTCCATTGGCGCACCAACTACATTATCGGCGGAGTCCTCGGACTTTCACTCCTCGTCCTACGTATCGGTGTTCGCGAGTCGGCCCTCTTTCATAAAGCACGCGATGTACATGAGCCTGGGGCCGTATCGCGCGGGAATTTCTTTGCGCTCTTTAATCAGCGCAATCGCTTATTACGCTACCTCTGCTGCGTCGGCATCGGCTTGCCTACGTGGTACACGATTGGAATCCTTGTGCAGCGCGCGTCATCCCATTTTGCGCCTGCATTTAATATTGAGGGCGCGGTGATTACCAGCCGGGCAGTGGCGTTGTTCTATCTCGGACTTACTTTTGGCGACTTAGCTAGCGGCGCCATCAGCCAAGTGCTTAGATCGCGCCGCAAAGCCGTGGCTGGATTCCTTGTCGTGAGTTTGGCATGTGCAGCCCTTTATCTTTTTAGCTCAGAGGGCTGGACGAACACGCAATTGTACGCACTGATTTTTGTGATGGGATTAGGGATGGGTTACTGGGCGCTCTTTGTGACGATTGCTGCTGAGCAGTTTGGAACTAATTTACGTGCGACGGCGGCGACCAGTGTGCCGAATTTTGCTCGCGGTTCGCTCATTCTGCTTACTGCTGCTTTCACGTGGCTCAATGGCCAATACTCTGCACCAACGGCTGCAATTGTGCTCGGGGTTACTTGCTTTGCGGTCGCCGGAGTATCGCTGCTTTGTTTGCGCGAAACATTCGGAATAGACTTAGACTATCTTGAGCGTGACTGAGTATCCGCGGGTGCGGGTGAATCACTGACGCAGCGAAAGCCCACGTGATTCGTCGCTGTTAGTTCATCGATGCCATGGCGTGCACTTGGACGGTAGCGAAAGCAATAGGCGGTACCGCAAAGCCATGAGCCGCCACGCATTGCGCGTTGACCGAAGCCCGTACCTTGAGGGTCGCTGCCGGTTGCTGGCCCGCGTGGCATTTCTTCGGTAGATTGACTGTAATAACCTGGGTCGTACCAGTCAGCCGTGAACTCCCAAACATTGCCTGCCATATCGCTCAGTCCGTAGTCGTTGGGTGGAAACGAGCCAGCGGGAGCCGTTCCGTAAAATCCATCTTCGACTTTATCCTTAGCCGGGAAATCTCCCTGCCAATGGTTACACATGATTTTTCCATTCGGCCTTTCTGTATCGCCCCACGTGTAAGCTTTGTGACTGAGGCCGCCCCGTGCTGCCCATTCCCATTCTGCTTCAGTGGGAAGTCTTTTTCCGGCCCACTGACAGTAGGCGAGTGCATCGCGGTAGCTTATTTGCACGACGGGATGATCCATGCGATTGTCGATTGAAGAGCCAGGCCCATCGGGGTGTTGCCAGTTTGCGCCCGCAGTGAAGGTCCACCAAGGCAAGTTACCAATCCCGCACATAGTTGCATCTATGCCTTCGATGGCTCGGAAGACCATCCCGCCCGGAAGTAAATCTTCAGGTTTTGCATGAGGGAAGGCACGTGCATCGAGCAGGCGTTCAGCTTCTGTTTGGTAACCTGTCGCTTTAACAAATTTTGCAAATTGCCGATTCGTGACTTCGGTTCGATCCATCCAAAACCCTTTTACCTTTACCGGGTGAACGGGGGCTTCTTCAGGATGGTCGGCTAAATCACGGCCCATGGCATAGGTGCCGCTAGGAATCCAAACCATCCCTTGCGTGGCGGAGGGAGCGGGTTGTCCAAAAAAGACATAGAGTCCGACGGGCAGCGTCATGCTTACCGCCATAACGATTTTAATCCAGCGCGTTGCTAATACTGGATTCATATCACTTGGCACCTTGTTTATTTGCCTTCCTTGCAGCTGCTTTTTCGGCGGCTGCTTTTAATTTCTCTTCCCATCCCTTTTCCCCCGGCAATGGGAAGGCTACGTTGGACGTATGTTCTTGTCGGAAGATTTCCGCCGCCTTCTTCACTAAGTCAGGGTGCTCATTGGCAACGTCATGCGCTTCGGCGGGATCTTTTGCTAAATCGTAAATTTCGACAGGCAGTGGTTTGTCGGTCATGATTTTTCGTTGAACGGCCTTCATGCGGTTATTCCAAACGATGACCTGCCAAGTTTGTCCTTCATGAAACTCAAAGAAGAGAAAGTCATGAGGCTGGTAGGTGCCTTTGCCAGTGAGCACTGGAACGAGACTTTTCCCAGAGAGTCCTTTAGGCGTCGTGATGCCCGCAAGTTCGCAGGCGGTAGGGAAGAAGTCCCAAGAAGCGGTCAGAATATCGGTACGCTTGCCTGGGCTTATTTTGCCAGGCCACCAAGCTATCTCGGCGGTACGAAATCCGCCTTCGTAAGGTGATCGCTTGTCGCCGCGTAAGCCCCCGCGACCCTTAAAGTAATCAATCCCATAGCCGTAACTAGGGTCCGTGCCATTGTCTGAGCAAAATACGAACAAAGTATTCTGCTCAATGCCGAGTTCTTTTAGTAAATCCATGATCTTACCCGCATCTGCATCTAGCTTGCTAATCATGGCAGCGTAGAGGCGAGCGGCTTTTGGGTTAGGATTGTCGGCGAATTTATCTGCAAAAGGCTCCAGCATCTCAGGTGTCGCCTGGAGCTTTCCGTGGGGCAGGGTGGTTGGGAGGAAAAGGAAGAAAGGCTTTCCGGCTTTAACTTGAGCACGCGTCCACGTGAGGGCTTCGTTTGTTATACGCGTGGCCGCATATTCTCCTTCTTTCAGAGGCACAGAGCGGATGGAACGTCCTTCGTCGAGTGCTTTCGGGAAATACTCATGGGCATGCACTTGGTGGTTGTAGCCAAAGAAGCGATCAAAGCCTTGGTCGGTTGCTTCCGATCCTGATCCTGGATAGCCGAGGCCCCATTTTCCGAAGCAACCTGTGGCGTAGCCTGCAGTTTTGAGTGATTTCGCAATTGTGGGAATATCCCGCGGCATGGGTTCTTGCCCGGTAGGATATTCTTTATTGGCCCGAATCGGTGAGCGTCCTGTGTGCAGTCCAGTGATGAGTGCTCCGCGCGACGGGGCGCAAACAGATGAACCAGAATACGCGCGGTCGAAGCTTAGGCCTTCGCGCGCCATTTGATCGAGGCGTGGCGTTGAGAATTTGGTCTGACCAAAAGCGCCGACTTCACCAGGTCCAAGGTCATCGGCGAGGAGGATGATGATATTGGGCTTTTGTGCTCCCAGTGCCGTTAAAGAGAGTAGGCTAAGTGCAAGAAGGCTTCGAAGCATCGGGGTGTTTTTAAAGGACATTGGCCATCTCTACAAGTTCCACGATGCACTTGCGAAGTTACTGTGGCGTGACAGGGTAGGGGTGTGAGACTTGAAACCCGCCACGAACCTGTTGTTCCCCGCCACCATTTTTTTAGGCGCGTGGCTGTATATTCAATTGTTGCGATACTCTTTCTCAGTCTGTCGCTGGTTTTAGGCGTTTGTGGCTACCACTTTATTTGTGGCCTGCCTTGGGTTGATGCGCTGTTGGACGCTAGTATGATTCTCACAGGCATGGGCCCGGTTTCCCCCCTGCACACGGACGAAGCTAAGCTTTTTGCGTCCGGCTACGCAGTTTTTAGTGGTGTCGCCTTTTTAACAACCGCATCCATTTTACTAGCACCCATCGTTCATCGATTGTTGCATAAGTTACATGTTGTCGAAAAACCCAAAGACTAACTCTATTTTTTAAAAATATGGCTATCTCTACTGACGAAGAAGTTCTCCAAATTTTCCGCGACTCGCGGGCACTGCTTACAGGGCATTTCGTTTTACGCTCTGGTTTGCATAGCGGACACTTTTTTCAATGTGCACAAGTCTGTCAGCACATGGATAAGGTCACGCGCCTGATTGAGTTATTGCGCACCAAGTTAGCTGCGCATGGCTGTCAGACAGTCCTTGCGCCCGCAATGGGAGGTTTGGTTGTCGGACAGGAGTTGGCTCGGCAATTAGGCGTACGTTTTGTCTTTGCAGAAAAAGAGAATGATCGACTGGTTTTGCGACGAAACTTCACTTTCGCTCCCGGTGAACGTGTCTTGATTGCCGAGGACGTGGTGACGCGTGGCGGACGTGCCCAAGAGTGTATTGATTTATTGATCGCGGCAGGCGCTAAGCCCGTAGCGGTCGCTGCCCTCGTTGATCGTTCCAGCGGCCAGACGACTTTTAGTGTACCTTTTATCCCTCTTCTTTCCTTAAGTTTCCCGACCTATCCGGCCGACAAACTTCCGCCTGAGCTGGCGGCGTTACCTGCCACGAAGCCTGGTAGTTAAGGCTTCAGGGGCTATGTCTATGCCGTTCTGGCTAGGCTTAGAGGGTGTCAGTGATTGATTTTCGCCCAACCTTGACCCGTTGCAGGGTCAGCCCTTAGTCAGATGGGCTGTATGGACCGCAAAAATCTCACTCTAGGCATCCTCTGTCTCGTTGGTGCCTTCGGCTTACTCTTTTGGAACAGTCATTCCGTCGAGCAGACTAAAGCTGCGCATGTCACTGTCACTCCGCCTGTGCCGACAGTTACGTCGCCCGCGGCGCCTGCGGTCACGCCCGTTCCGGTTGCGGCAGTGACTCCGTCGGTGGGAGATGAACAGCCCAAGAGCAAGGCGACGACCTTTGCACTTCAGAATGACGTCCTAAATGTACAACTCACATCGCGTGGCGGCTCCTTAGATACTGCAGCTCTTAAGCTGCACCGCACAGCCGTCGGCTCAAAAGAGTCGGTTACTTTTAATAACTTAGCACCTGACGCAGCTCTCGAGCTTTACCTGCCAGATCCCGCGACCGCCAAGCCCACCCCGATACGTATAGCCTTTCGTTCGGTTGAGTCATCTGATGGTTGGACGCGTTTAGAAGGTTCACTCCCAGATGGTACACGCATTGAGCGCAGTTATCGCCTGCGGTCGGAAAGCCTTGGCCGCGGAGATAAAGATCCTCACGGCGTGGAGTTCTCTGTGCGTATCACGCCGCCTGCGGGCAAGCCTGTACCTAAGTTCTGGATTTCCACGGGCACTTGGCAGCCTGAAATTGCCGACGTCACCCATACTTTCCAGAGCGTTCTCGTTTCCGATGGAGCCGATATCGCTCACTCAGGACTTTCTGACTTCACTGACAGCAGTGGCTTCTTGGGACTCTTCGCGCACAAGGCATTTGCCGAAAGCCTGCTCGTTCCTGCGGCCGGGCGATCGCATGCTTGGGTAGCGTCAGCCAATCAGTACTTCGTAGCGAGTCTTTGCCCAGATGTTGCTGTCCGAGGTCAACGCTCAGAGGCGTTGGTGCTCCCGGTCGCACTTTCTGACGGAGCGCGCAGCGTGCGAGCTCTCGCCTCATGGGAAGGTCCGGCTGCCACCGATGGCTCTCGTACACTCGCGGGTGTGCTTTACGTCGGTCCCAAAGAATATGGCCGCCTCTCAGCGCTTTCCGATGGGCAGGTGGATACTTTGCAATTCGTTAAGCTGCTTGGCTTTATTGGTATTGGTTGGATGGCCAAGCTCTTGCTCGCAATCTTGGGCGGTGTCCACTGGCTCGTCGCAGGTAGCGGGGCATGGGCTTGGGGTTTCTCCATTCTCCTGCTCACATTGCTTTTAAAATTGGTAACGTGGCCGCTGACGACGGCGCAGCTACGCGCTTCCAAAAATATGGCGAAAGTCGCAGGTCCGATGAAGGCCTTGCAGGAAAAGCACAAAAAAGATCCTGAGCGGCTTCAAAAAGAAATGCTGAAGCTCTACAAGGAGCACGGCGTGAACCCTCTAGCGGGCTGTTTCCCGATCCTCGTGCAGATGCCGATTTTCTTTGGCCTTTATTCTGCCTTTCAAAATGCACCCGAGATGCGCCTGCAGGCTTTTCTCTGGATCACCGACTTAGCTGGCCCAGACACGATTGCCCATCTCGGATCTATCCCGGTTAATCCGATGCCGTTGCTCATGGGAATTACTATGTGGATGTCGATGCGGATGACGCCGTCGACTGGTACCGACGAAACGCAAAAAATGGTTATGACCATCATGCTGATGATGTTCCCGCTTATTTGCTATACCATGCCCGCAGCGCTTACCCTTTATTGGACGTTCCAGAACGTATTGCAAATTGGGCAAACTTGGATGATTCAACGTCGTGACAAATTAACTGTAGTCACAAAAGCATAATTTAAACTCACTCCGATTATGAGCGGCCATAGCAAATGGCATACGACGAAGCG
>CAJBPJ010000195.1 GCA_903957465.1 uncultured Opitutia bacterium | reverse complement strand
GTCTGGTGCGATGGATGGCGTGCGATGCTTTCCGGTGGCTTATTTTCTAATTTAACATGGCAACCTGCGAAAGGGGAGTCGCTAGATATCATTTCGGACGCACCGGCTAAAGATTTCGTACTTAATCGTGAGGGTTGGGCTTTGCCATGTGGTGAAGGGCGCTGGCGGACAGGCACGAATTGGGACTGGGAAGAGCAGGGTGAACAAGTTACCGACATTCAGCGAAAAAAACTCCTCGCAAGGTTTCAGGGGTATTTCAATCAGCCTAATTCAACGACAGTTACTGCGCAAGCGGCCGGAACCCGTCCATGTACCCGCGACAATCGTCCGTATGTCGGCCAACATGCATTGCACACACGACACTATATCCTCAATGGACTCGGTCCGCGTGGAACCGTTTGGGCCCCCACGGCTGTAGATCACCTTGAGGCTTTGCTAGAACATGGCGTGCCAGTGCCAGCTGAGCTCGATTACCGCCGAGCAATGGTGTCCTGATTAGGTAAGGTAGTAGATAAGGTGAGCAATCGTCCCAAGGTATAAGGCGGCTGCCACCAGACGTCCCCAGAGGCGTTCTGTGTCGGTACGATGCGGTGCGCCCCATCGGCCCCAGATCCAGCATGATGCGGCGATGATGACGAGGCCGATAGATGCATCACGTACCCAGCTTGCGTCTTCGACGAGTGCATTGAGCACCCAAAGTAAGTAAAGCGCGTAAGCGAAGAGGGGGAATGACATCGCTTGTTTTAATGTCTCCATCCACTCGCCTGGACGTGGCAGTAATCGGCTTAATGCAGGGAAGGCTGCTAAAAGTACATAAGGTAGGGCCATGCCTAATCCGATAACAGCGAAGAAGCTAAGTGTCTCCGTCGCTCCGCGTGAAGCATCGAGGGCAAAGCCAAGCGCTGCGCCTAGTCCGGGTGCTGTACATGGCGTTGCCACAACGGTCGCAAGTACACCTGAGAAAAAGGCACCAGTGTTACCTTCTTTAGTAGCTGCATTGCTGGCGAGTCCTGTGCCGATTTCAAAAGTGCCGGCAAGTGACATACCTAATGTCACCATCAGTACTGCAGTCGCTAGTACGAAACCTGTCGATTGCATCTGGAACCCCCAGCCGACAGCACTTCCGCCTGATTTCAGAGCGAGAATAAGTCCTGCTAAGGCTAAGAAGCTCACCACTACGCCGAATGCATACAGAAAGGCTTTGCGAAGTGTTGTACGGTAATCCGTGCCACCTTGACTTGCAAATGAGAGGACTTTTAGCCCGATGACAGGGAAGACGCAGGGCATTAAGTTGAGCATAGCTCCACCGAAGAATGCCAGCACCAGCATGCCAAAAACTGTCGACGTTTCTGCTTTAACCGATTGACCCGCTAGGCTTGCCGCTAAACCTTCGCGAACTTGTGATGCGGTAAGGAGTTCAGAAAGCATGACGGGCTCGGCGCCTTTACGGTAGAAGACATTTAGCGGAATGCCTTGACGGCCTAATTTACGAAGCTCTTCGGTGATTGCTGGATCTTTGCGCGTCCAATCGGCCTTAAAGGTAACTACGTTAGCTTTGGCGAAATCGCGCTGAAGGTCTTCATCGTGGTAGACGCGCTTGTTAACCTGACAAGTCGCACACCAACGTGCCGTAAAATCAACATAGACAGTTTTGCCGTCCGCAATCGCTTTTGTCTGTGCTTCCAATGTCCATGGTAGCCATTTGGGCTCGCCTGCAGCTATCGGTGTCTGCTCAGGTTTTGTGCTGCCCGTAATTTTTGATACGGGTACTGGCACTTTGGGTGAAACGAGAACGACATTAACCCAGCGTGTTTCCTGGGAGCGATTATCTTTGACCAATGCAATGTAACTGAGTGCACCTGCATCGAGAGCCTCTGGAGCGTCTTTCAGGCTGAGTGTCGTTATAGCCAATGCAGATTGTTTTCCCTCAACCGTCGCTGCAGTCATCGCGAGCGGTCCGAAGTTTGTGGAAGGGTTAACGAAATTGCGTGTTGGAAACCATTCGATGGGTGCAAGCACAGTACCGAGTGTTCTTCCGGACAAAACCTCTGTTAGACGTAGTTGATCCGTTGGCTCGCTGGTACGTGTATACTCAACGGAGTATGTCTCGCGGGGCACACGAGCCCAGTCGGTGGGTGTCTTTAAGACTGAGTTGCTCCCGACTTTTACCTTGAGAGCCACATCGGACTCTTGCGGATAGCAGCCCTTATCATCGCATTCGAGCCAGGTGATATGTCCTTTGATGGTAATTTCGCCTTGGGCGTTAGCTGGTATTTTGGCTGTAAGGAAAAGATGCGTTTCGCCTTCGTAGACAAAATTCATCACGCCCTGTAAATCAATGCGCTTGGGTGCAGGCCATTCAGCTTCGTTGCCGATTTCGAGGCGATTACCAGCCGAGTCTTCCTGAACGCTCCATTTCCAAGCGGGGATATCTCCAGCATCACCTGGGTTCTTCCAGTAGATGTGGTAGTGTTCGTCGCACCTAAAACGTAGGGCGAATTGAAATTCTTTACCGGGTACAGCTGCCGAAGAAAGTGCAACGAGTTCGACTTTCGTATGCGCACCCGCTGGCGCTAGTTGCGCATTCAGGGGAATGGCAAAGAAGCAGAAGATAAGGGCTAATTGACGCATAGGCATATACTGAGCGACACGGTGGACGGATAAAGCCTAATGCATCTACGCCCGTTACTAACCCTTGGACTTATGGTACGAGTTTACAGGGCAGAAGTGCGGCGTCTTTCATGCCGTGGATGATCTTCTTATCTGCCGGACAAAAGGTGGCAAGCACCCCCGACAGGCGTGCAGTTTCCCCGTCCACAAAGTAGTAAGGACAAAGCCGCAGGCGACCCTCCATCGGCATGACTGCACCGTTAGAGCGGTAGACAGGGTGGGTTAATCGCGCCGGCTTATGGTAATCCTGGAGGATGTGTAATGTCTCATTCTCGGGATCTAAGGCATCTTCGATCGCTTCAAGCCAAGCCTCGCGTGAAACATCGCTGCCTAAAGTTACACTACGAGCGCCCCACGCTGTCTCATGGAAGCCGCTTGCTTTGATAATGAGGTTGCGCTCGCGCTGGGACGCGTTGGCGAGCTCGGGCCACTCGCGAATCGGACGTCCATCGACCAGGGGTGCATGGAGTACAGCACTTGGCGGGAGCTGGGTGCGCTCTATAATCCACGTGCGCGGTACAATCCGCATGAGCGTTTCGAGTTGGTCCTCTGGAAGATTTTCTTTCCAAAATTCAGAGAGCACAGGGTGATGGAGCAGGGCTAGTCCAAGTTTTTCTTCTTGGAATGCGCGCATGGGTGGTGTGACGACGACGGTGCCGTTTTCGACTGACGTGAACAAGCCGTCGACACCTTTGACGTTGGCCAAGTCGAAAAGCTCAAAAAACCGGTAGACGAGATCAACGCGACGTGGAGCACCTTCGACAGGCACACATGTATCTTGCCCAAGCGTCATGACATCGGAGGGGCGTACGACCCAGATGTCACGCCCGCGCCGACGCAAGGTGTCAGCGAGCCATTCAAATTCAGGACGATACGTCGCAGATTCTTCAGAGACCACAATGGCCACAGCAGGGTCAGGCGTTTTGGGTGTTAGTGCTGAAAGTGCAGCAAAGAAACGATCGGGCATGTCGCCACCACCGATAACGCTCGGACAGTCATCGGCATAGACAGCATTCAGGTACGCAGTGAGTCCGATGCCGCCAGGCACACTATCAAGCTCGGTTAGCATGAAGCCGTGATCCGTGAGCAATAAGTCAGGCCTTAGGACGACCGGTATTTGCCCTTTAATAGCGCGGTGTCTGCCATGAGCGATGAGACCTTCAGGTTTATGACGGTCTAAATATTCTGCGACCCATGGTGCGAAGAGCTCACGGTTGCGTAAGAGTTTTTTGCCCTGGAATGAGCGTGTGTACAGTCGTTCGAGTGCCCGATGGTAACCAAGACAAGCTTCACCAATTTTTTTGAGCTCAGCGACTTGTAAGGCAGTGAGTGGCCACGGCTCAGGCGAGAGTTGCCAGACCTTGCCCTCGAAGAGTGGCTGGTCGAGCAACTTGGTTCTGAGGGTTTCAATCGATGGCATAGGAACTGACAGTCAATCTGTAACGACCGGATACGATGGCAAGCGAAGGTCGAAATCGCTTAACTGCCGCGACGTATTTCAGATCCTTGGAAACGAATCGAAACTCGGTACACCTTCTTCAACCGTGTCAAAATCTGGTGTGTCTTGGGATCAATGGATTCGGGGACCTCAATACGGTGTAAATCGACCACAGCATGGAAGCCACGCTCTGAGAAGATATCGATGAACATGGCAATGGCCAGTTGGTCTTCAAAAATGGGCGTCTCACTGTTGACGTGTGCTTGTCCCGAAATGGCATGCGCACGGATGATGGGCAGGAACTTCTCTTGAATCATATCCACGACGCGCCGGAAGAGCGCTGGGTTACGTTCTGCGTAGTCATCTAAACGCCGTACAAGGTCTTGGCGTGCATGTTGGACGATTTGGCTAGCAAGCGGGATACTCGCAATACTGTCGTGGGTTTCTTCCGAAAGCTCCAGTGTGCTCTGGTACTGTAGTTCCTTGATGATGCGTGCCTGCACTTCTGCCACCGAACCTTGGGCATTAATCAGGTGATAGTGGAAAATATCCCGCAGGGTCTGGAGCGGCTCGTAGGTGCGCTCCTTGAAGACTTGATAGCGATTGCGGGCAGCTTGTGCTTCAAGGTCTGTTTTGCGTACTTCGACTTGGGTTCCGCCTTCTTCAGCAGCACGTTTATTTTGCTCGAGGGCTTCTTGGCCACGCTTGAGCTGACGTCGCACGGATTCATTTTCGTCAACGAACAGTACGAGAATATGGAAATGTGATTTTGGGAAACGTTCTGCGTGTGCGGTGTTACGGTATTCTACGCGCAGGTCGTTCAGACGGTTGAAGAGAAGTTTTAGGCATTCCACCTGGACCATCGATCGGGGGAATCCGTCGACCACAGCGCCAATCTGGTATTTTACGTCAAGTAGTTCGCGGAAGAGTAAGTCAACGACTTCACGATCGCCCACGAGCATTCCGGCATCCATCCGCTTGCGAGCTTGAGGGCTAAGCAGCAAATCGCTGACGACGATTGGTTCGCTCGAGTAGTCGCGGTATTTCAGAATGAAATCTGTGTTGGTTCCTTTACCGGCTCCTGGTGCGCCATTGAGCCAAAGGATTTCCCGCGGGAAGGACATGTTCTCGCGACCCCTTTCACGTTCAAGCGAGCTCCAAACACTCTCAAAAATCAGTGCAGCGTCCTTAATTTCAAGGTCGCTGATACCGTTCGTGGTAGGCTTTGGTGCGGGTTCGCTCATCCGGGAGGATTAAACCAAAACATCCCGAGCGATGTGGGCGAGGGAAAAGATTCAAGGACAGGGTTCAGGCGGCCTGAAAATGGCTTAAATGCTCGATTGTGTAGAGCCTCTATAGCCAAAGTTAGCCTTTAGGCAGGCCCTGATTACTTGTTCTGGATAGTATCTGATCCAGGACGGCCAACGGGAATTCCTGGATCGGTCGACCGTGCACGGCGGAATTGGTACCGGTTTAAATCCTGCATGGAGAGTTGGTCGTAATTTCGAGGGCTACGCGCAGTTGTGTTACGTTCCGCAACCGTAGCTGCCAGGGAGTTCGGCGCAACGCGTTGTGCAGAAATTTCAGCTTCGCCGCCCATGGTATCATCCCAGTGATTTGGCTGGGCAATGCGTCCTGACCAATCGGCGGTATTCATGTCCACAGACTTAATCTCAATCAGATTTTTGGGACGTACAGTAGCGTCCAACGAATCTGTGAGTTCAATCTCGGCAATACGTGCTCCCAGTGTGCTGAATTTTCCCTGCCAACGATCGATACTCACAGTGTTGCCATCGGTAGCGAAACGTGAATCTCGTAAAATATCTACTTTGGGTGCTTGGTAGTTTTTATCGAGTGCGCCGTTAGATTTGGTAAGTGCTCTTAAAGCAGAATCAGCATCCACGGTTGGGTCGACAGTCTTTAAGCCGCTTTTCCCGTTGAGTTGAAATGAAAGCGGACGGCCATCCGCGGATTGCAGTGGTTGATTCGTTGCCGGTCTATCGGGATTAGCGTCGGTCTTCGACTCAGAGGGTGTGCGTGTGCGGTCAGGGGGTGGAAGGACTTTGCCATCAATCGTTGGTCGGGGAGTCCCATCGATCGGTTTACCATTCTCATCGTAACGATAAGTAATTGTACCTTCCGTCCCGCCTTCTACTGAAACGCGATAGCCGGTTACTTTAACAGCGGATTTATCTGGAGCATTCTGGGCAAACGCAGCCGTGCCAATGAAGGCTAGGCAGACGAATGGCACGCGAGAAATCACTGTGGTACTGTGGTGAATATCTGGATTGAAGGCAAGCGGACGAAAACAAAGAGGGGTGATACGCAAAACGTATCACCCCTCACGTGGAATGCCCTTATGGCTTAACCAATTGCGGCAGTGTACAGGCTATCGGCTTTTTTCCAGTCAACGACGTTCCAGAACGCGTCGACGTAATCTGGACGGCGGTTTTGGTACTTCAAGTAGTAGGCATGTTCCCAAACATCTAGGGCGAGCACAGGTGTACCATTCACATCCGCAACGCCTTTCATCAAAGGACTGTCCTGATTAGGGGTGGAGGTGACGGCGAGCGTCTTGTCGCTTTTAACGATAAGCCAGGCCCATCCGGAACCAAATCGTGTAGTCGCGGCAGCTTTGAAGAGAGCCTTTAAGCCCTTTTCGCCTTCGAGACCACCGAAGCTTTTTTCAATCGCTTGACCCAATGCACCTACCGGAGCGCCGCCACCATTCGGTGAGAGCAAGTTCCAGAAGAAAGTATGGTTCGCATGTCCGCCTGCGTTGTTGCGTACTGCGGTGCGAATGGACTCAGGCACTTTGGAAAGATCGGCAATGAGTGCATCGACAGAAGCGGGGGCGCTGAAGCCACTTTCTTTAGCAAGGGCTGCATTGAGATTGGTGACATACGCATTGTGGTGCTTGCCATGGTGAATCTCCATCGTCTGTGCATCGATATGGGGTTCGAGTGCGTTGTGGGCGTAGGGGAGTTTGTCGAGGGTGTAGGACATGGTGTTTGTGGATGAAGTTTGAGCGTGAAGTGATGGGATGACGTGCGTTACGGCGATGCCTAAAGATGCTGTACGAATAAAGTCGCGGCGTCTCACAGGTACTAGGTCACGGTGTCATCGGGAGGAGTCAAGCCGCCTGCAGCATTATCCTCACGCTTCAGGCTAAAATATGCTTGGACGATTTCGCGGCAGGGTTGTTCGAGGACGCCCCCTTGCACAGTAACTCGGTGGACGAGCCCCTTGAGGTCATGAAGAGGGTAGGCGCCACCTAAGCAGCCCATCTTCGGATCATGACAGCCCCACACAACCCGGCCAATACGGCTCATGATACTTGCGCCCGCACACATTGGGCAGGGCTCTTTCGTCACATACAGTTCGCAAGCGTTGAGTCGCCAGTCGCCAATTTTGGATGCGGCTTGGGTGATCGCAAGCACCTCAGCATGTGCGGTGGGATCGCCCGTACGTTTGATTTCATTGTGCGCAGCGCCGATGACTTCACCACCGCAGACAATAACTGCGCCGATCGGAACTTCGTTGGCATGCCAGGCATCGATCGCGAGATTGAAAGCGAGCGACATGTAAAATGCGTCGTCGCGGTTAAGCTGCGAAGGGCGCAATTTCTCAAATGGACACGGTGCCCAGGACATAGGTAACAAGGTAGGACGGGTCAGGGTGGGGGAGTCAAACGCAAGTGACCAAGACCTAGCGAAACCTTGACATTAATCCTAACCTGAACGTTTTTAAAGGCACACATGGCCGACGGCGAAATTCTCGAACTCGAGGGCAAAATCCTCCAAGTCTTACCTGGAACGATGTTCCGCATTGAACTGCAGAATAAGCACGTCGTCCTTGGGCGCATCTCGGGTAAACTTCGTAAGAACTATATTCGTATTAACCCTGGCGATCGGGTGAAGGTTGAGATGAACACCGCCGACCTCACTACCGCTATGATTACTTTCCGTCTGCGCGATTCAGCTCCACGACCTACATCCGCACCGCCTCGTCGCCGTAAATAAGCCTGTCATAGAGCTGATTGAGCCCGTTCAACCGGGCTTTTTTATTTGCCTGATTCCTGCATTCAGATAATCTTTGGTCATCTATCTAAGATTAAGCCATGCCCATCTATAACACTGTCATTGATACCATTGGCCGCACCCCTTTGGTCCGCCTCAACAAAGTTACCGAAGGTCTCGGAGCTGAAGTTTTGGTAAAGCTGGAATTCTTTAATCCGCTCTCAAGCGTCAAGGATCGCATTGGTTGGGCCATGGTTCAGGCGGCTGAGTTGGATGGTCGTCTTAAGCCCGGCGGTACAATTGTTGAACCTACTTCGGGCAATACGGGTATTGCTTTAGCATTCATTGCAGCTTCCCGCGGCTACCGCTGTGTTTTGACAATGCCAGAGACGATGTCGATTGAGCGTCGTGTTCTCCTGCGTCTCCTCGGCGCCGAGATTGTGCTTACACCTGGAGCAAAAGGTATGCGCGGTGCGATCGAACGTGCGACCCAGCTCCGTGATGAATTCGGTGACCGTGCATTCATGCCGATGCAGTTTGATAATCCTGCTAACCCTGAAGTTCATCGTAAAACAACTGCCGAAGAAATCTGGAAAGACACCGACGGCAAAGTAGACATATTTGTCTCCGGTGTCGGCACGGGCGGTACCATTACGGGCGTCAGCTCAGTCATTAAGGGCCGTCGTAAGCTTCACACGGTAGCCGTCGAGCCGACTGCGAGTCCCGTACTTTCTGGCGGTGCACCTGGACCTCACAAGATTCAGGGTATTGGTGCAGGTTTCATTCCTAAGAATTGTGATACCACGCTTATCGATGAAATTATCCAGGTTACGAATGAGGATG
>CAJBPJ010000194.1 GCA_903957465.1 uncultured Opitutia bacterium | reverse complement strand
GAAATCGTTAAGGCCTGCGCCGAATGCCAACGTCATTTAGGAAAAGTGAAGCCACTTATTTTTGGTGCAGGCAACCTTGACGCAGAAATTGTTTTTGTGGGTGAAGCGCCAACGGAAGATGACGAATATGAAAGTAAATCATTTGCCGGAGAGAACGGTCAACTTTTAGAGAAGGCCTTAAAGGCCATGGGGCTGTCTCGTGAAAATATTTATACGACCTACGTTATGAAGTGGCGCCCAGAGACCCCGACGGGTTATGGCAGCCGCACGCCAACCCCGCGCGAGCTTGCTTTCTGTCTTCCGTACCTGCGTGCGCAGTTGGCAGTGATCAAACCAAAGGTTGTTGTGGCCTTGGGGGGTACGACTTTGCACGCGCTCACGGGCGATTTTAAGAAACGCATTACGGAAGAACGTGGCCGGTGGCACACCGTCGAAGGTCTTGAAGTCATCGCAACGTTCCACCCCTCGTATTTACTCAAGAATCCCAGCCAAACGCCCAAGCGCCATTTCTGGGAGGACTTGCTCGCTGTGATGGAGAAAATCGGAATGCCGATTAGCGAGAAGCAACGCGGCTTCTTCCGCTAAAAGCTTAGCGAGGATTTTCGATAAACCGCTTCAGCGAGAAGGTCAGTACCCGTGAGCCACGGCCGCTATTCTTTAACTCCCGGCGACGTTGCGCAGGCAAATCTGCCAGTGAGCCTTCTTCAAAATCACAGGCACCCGTAAAGAAGCCTTGGGTTTGGGTCGTTAGGGCAATGAGCTTCTTAGCTCCTGCTTGTTTGGCTTTCCGTTTGATGTACTCAACGAGCTTCTTGCCGACACCACGTCCATGGTAGAACGGCTGTACGTAGACAGCGCCAACTTCCATGATGTGTGACTGGTCGGTGTATTTACGTAAAGCTGCACAACCGATAATCGAATCGTCGATTTCATAGACAATGAAGTCGCTGATGGACTGATCAATTTGTTGGCGTGAACGGGCGATAAGCGCGTCGGACCGTGCGCCGTGCTTCGCAAGATTGTAAAGAGCCTGTGTGTCTTTCTTTTTTGCCAGGCGGATACGATCATAGTCATTGGCGTGCACCATCGTGCCGAGGCCGACTTTATCGAAAATCTCAATGAGTAGTCCGCCAAAGACTCTTCCATCGAGGATGTGTGCCCGCGGAACGCCTTCATCGAGGGCAAAGGCTGCATGCATTGCCTTGCTCCGCAACCGGGGCTCGAGGCCAAGCTTCTTGTCTTTGAGGAGTGTGGCTAACTCGTCTTCGGGTAAGTTCACCTTAACCTCACCGTTGACGGTAAGACCTGTGTAGGGCGTCAGGTAAATAAGTTTGGAGGCACGCAGGGCCACGGCCAGTTCTGCGGCAAGGTGGTCGCTGTTGACGCGTAAAGACTGTCCCTCGCGATCGCAGACAATCGGCGTTACCAAGGGAAGAATATCCTGGTTAAGCATCGAGGTGAGTAGGGCAGTATCAACCTTCTCAACTTTACCGGTGAAGAGGTGATCTTTACCGCGAATGACGCCAACCCGCGTTGCCCGCACGGCGTTCGTGATGGCGCAACGCAAGCCTGCCTGGGAAAGATTTTCGAGGATGGTTTGTGAAACGAGTGCCGCTGCTTCACGCGCGAGCGACATGGTGGGAGCATCCGTGGGTCCTTCGCCTTGGATGTCGGCAGCTTTGACGTGATGCTCGCGAATGAGTTCTCCGAGCTGGTGCCCAATGCCGTGGACAAGAACCACCTTGATCGAGAGGCTCCGGAGAACGGCGATATCTGTCACGAGATTGACGAAATTTTCGTGACCGACCACGGCACCATCAACGGCGATGACAAAGATGTGATCACGGAACATTGGGACATACCGTAGGATGCCACGCAGGTCGGTGGGTTTGATGGCGCGTTCTCGCGGACTACTCATGCGTCGTTCCTTATGGACTCCGTGCCGTCGGGGGCAACACTCGTGTGCATGTGCCCACGGCACCCCAGCGAGTCAGTTCCGGAAGGCCTTCGGGAGGCAATTGACGCCTTCTTGGCCCATCTTTCGCTAGAACGTGGGCTTTCGCCGCATACGGCTTCGGCTTACGAGACCGATTTGCTGCAATTTGCCACACACTGTGGACGTACTGGAAAAACCGTTTGGATGGCTGTGGGCCGCGGCGAAGTGGATGCCTTTATTCGATTGTTGGATAAGCGAGGCTCTTCGCCCGCTACGCTTTCTCGTAAGCTTTCAGCTGTCCGCGCTTTGGCCGGTCATTTGGTTCGCTCGGGATTTCGACGAGATGATTTCTGTGAACTAGCGAAGAGTCCGCGCATTCGTCGCAAGCTGCCTGGGATGCTTTCGCCCGAAGAAGCTGTCCGTCTGGTCGTCGCACCCGACACCTCAACGCCACAAGGATTGCGTGACCGTGCGATGCTTGAGTTGATGTATGGATCAGGCCTCCGTGTTTCTGAGTTATGCAATTTAGAACTCCAAGCACTCGATACGGACGAAGCCGTTGTTCGTGTTCGTGGTAAAGGATCCAAAGATCGCGTTGTTCCAGTCGGCGAAGCCACCCTCGTTGCCCTTCGTGCATACCTCAAGGCCGGACGCCCTAAATTAGTCCGAGCCAAAACAGGTAGTGCGATATTTCTTTCAGCGCGCGGCGAAGCGCTTTCACGAAAAACCTTTTGGGTTGGCGTCAAAGCTGCCGCACGGCGCGCCGGCATCGATAAGCCTGTGAAGCCACACTTACTTCGTCACGCGTTTGCAACCCACCTGCTGGGCGGCGGTGCGGACCTGCGTTCAATCCAGGAAATGCTGGGTCACGCGGATATCGCCACGACCCAAATTTACACCTCTGTTGAAAAGGCAAAGTTGAGCGACTCTCACCGGAAGTTCCACCCGCGCGGCAAGCGCCAGGCCTAGTTATACTTTAGAAGGGCCAATAGGATGCCGCCGAGAGCTGTCAGAATTCCTAAAAACAAAGGTAGGTTTTGGGTAGCCCACGGAAGTGAAAGGCTCGTCGATTTGTCGTCAACGGTTGTGCGCAGAGTCGCCTCACGGATAATTGCGAAGTAATAGTAGATGCTGATGGCTACGCTGACAACCGAGAGGGCAAGCAGGCCCCACGCTTGAGTTTGGATAAGCAAGAGCAGCACCATTAATTTAGTAAAGAAGCCGAGCGAGGGCGGGATGCCAGCCAGCGAGCCGATGCCAAGCGTTAGTGACGCAGTCAGTGATGGACTGCGGCGAATAAGTCCGCGCAAATCGAGCAAGGATCGTCGATCGTCGCTTTCTGCCGGAATAGCCGCAAGAGCTCCCATGGTCGCGAATGTGGCAACGCAGTAGGCTCCAAGGTACAAGAGTACGATGCCGTGCGCGTAAGGGAATTGTGATTTAGAACTAACCGTACTGAGTCCGGCGAGAATGAATCCTGCATGCGATACGCCCGAAAGCGCGAGTGCCCGTTTGGTTTGGGTTGAGCCGAGTGCGCCGACGTTACCCGTGAGCAAGGACCCGGCCGCGAGTACGGTTAAGACAATCGATACTTGCGGAAGAATCGGGAGAAGGGGTCCCTGCATTAGAATGATTAAGCCAACGACGCCCGCAGCTTTGGAGCTGGTCGCAAGCAAGGCCGTCGTCGGCGTTGGTGCACCTTGATAGACGTCGGGGATCCAGCTGTGGAAAGGGAACGAGCCAATTTTGAAAGCCACGCCACAGATGACGAGGGCAGCCCCGACTAAGCCTAAGACGCTGTTCGGGTTAGCGGTTAAAGCTAAAGCAATGTCATCAAACGACAATGCATCGGTCACTCCCTGATTCATGCCCGCAACACCGTAGAGCAATACAAAGCCCATTAAGAGCAGGGCCGAGCTCAAGCCGCCGGCCACGAGGTATTTTACGCCTGCTTCTAGCGAAGCGTTACTTTTACGGAGAAAGCCGACGAGAATGTAAAGGCCAACGGTCGCCATTTCGAGCGCCACAAAAAAGCTAACGACATGGTTAGCTTGTGAAAGCACCATGAATGCAGCAGTGACTAAGAGGAGTAAGTGATGGTACTCAGCGTCATCTGCGCCATGTGCTTTGATGAAGCGTGAAGCAATTAAGCTGGTGAGTAGTGCGCAGGTGATGAAGAGAAGTCGCCAGGTGGAAGAGCCATCCCCGAGTAGTCCACTAAAGTCGCTATCGGGGTTCTGGATTGCGTTGATTGAAAGATACGCAGCAAAGACCAATCCGATACGTGCGACCGACGGGATTAACCACCGAGCGTTGCTAGGGAGGAATAAGGACTGGAGAAGGGCAAAGACGCCGAGTCCCGCGATAACAATCTCAGGGAGGAGCGAGTACCAATCACTGGCAGTAGGTGCGAGGCCTTTGAAGGAATCTAAAGCGGCGATCAAGTGAGTCATGGGGTGAACAAGCGGGTCAGAAGTGAAGGGTTAAAGCCCAGTGCTAACGAAGCGCCGAGTAGGAAAAGGGGGATGAGTCGGTCTGACCAAGTTAAGTCGTGCAGGTTTGCGGGAGATTTTTCGATTTCCGGGTTTAAGGGTCCATAGAACACCGCCGCAACCGCACGGAGCATGTAAATTGCCGACACGATGATTGTGGACGCAGCTGCAACTTGAATCCAAAGGGATTGATCACGCAGGGAAAGGAAGATGCCGAATTCTCCCCAGAAATTTGCGAAACCAGGAAGGCCGATGGACGCCATGGATGCGGCGACAAAAAGGGCGGCCAGTACAGGTGTGCGATTAGCAAGACCGCCAAGTTCTTCAATGCGGTAAGTGCCCGTACGCGTGCGCACGTCATTCGAGAGTGAGAAGAGTGCAGCGGCACTTAAGCCGTGCGCCACCATGAGGAAGATGGCTGCATGAACGCCGTCCGCTTTTCCAGTTAAGTCTGTCACCCAGAGCCCAAGGAAAATCGGTCCCATGTGGGCGACCGAACTCCAGCTGACGAGTTGCTTGAGATCGCGCTGCGATAAACAGATTAAGCTGACGAACACCGTGTTTCCAAGTGCAAGCCAGAGAAGCAAATTGGACCACGCCCCCAAATGTCCAATGGTGAACTGAATAATCATGAGCAGGCCGAACTTCTTTAACGCACCGGCGTGAATCATGGAGACTGGACTTGGGGCAGCAGAGTAGCCTGGTGCAGCCCAAGAGTGGAAAGGGAAGAGGGAAGCGAGCGTTCCGAAGCCAAGCAAGATGAGTGCCGTCGCTGAGCTCGATGCCGTTGTGCTATTAAGTGCAATGAGTAGGCCTGCCAATCCAGCCATCGCACCCAAGGTTAAGTAGATG
>CAJBPJ010000193.1 GCA_903957465.1 uncultured Opitutia bacterium | reverse complement strand
TCGTGGCAACCGGTCATTCAATGATGGGTTTAAGTTTAGGTCCGGTGACGGGCGAAATTGTGGCGCAGATTATCTGTCAGGAGCCCTTATCTGTGAAGTTAGATAACGTGCATCCTGACCGCTACGCTTGAGCGGCCCCTGTGTAATTAGATTGCCGTCTTTCCTTCACGCTTGCCCATTTGGCATCTCTGCAATCTTCTCATTATTTATATGATGAAAAAATCTTTCGCTAAGAAAACTGTCCGTGCTACCTGGACGGGCGTCATTCCTGCGATTACGACCCCTTTTAAGAAGGACGGATCACTGGATGTTAATGAAATTACCCGCCAATGTCGCTGGATGGTTGCTTCAGGCGCCATTGGGATTGTCCCTTGCGGTTCGTTAGGTGAAGGCGCGACCTTAACGTTTGATGAGAAGATTGAGTTGATTGAGACCTGTGTAAAAGCGGTTCCCGGTACGCCAATTATCCCTGGCATCGCGGCACTCTCCACGGAAGAGGCTGTCGATCTCGCCATGGTTTCTGAAATGCTCGGCTGCGGAGGCCTAATGGTTCTTCCCCCTTATGTTTACAGTACGGATTGGCGTGAAATGGGAGCGCATGTCTCGGCAGTTATCGGTGCAACGAAGTTGCCGTGCATGCTCTACAACAACCCTCCTGCGTATAAAACGGACTTCCTGCCCGAACAAGTTGCATCCCTTGCTGCTAAACACAAAAACCTCGAGGCAATCAAAGAGTCCTCGGGCGATGCCCGTCGCGTGACCGCTTTGAATAATCTGGTTGGGAAGCGTCTCACCATTCTAGTTGGCATGGACGACTGTATTCTTGAAGGCGTTGCTGCTGGCGCACGCGGTTGGATTGCAGGCCTAGTGAATGCTTACCCTGCTGAATCCGTACAACTTTATGAACTCGCCATGAAAGGCGACAAGGCGAGCAAGGCAAAAGCTGACGTCCTCTATAAATGGTTCTTGCCGATGCTTCGCCTCGATACGGTTCCTAAGTTCGTTCAACACATTAAGTGGATTCAGAACAAAACTCACGGTAGCAGTGCGACGGTTCGTGCGCCCCGTCTTGAGCTCTCAGGGGTAGATCTCGCGCTGTGCGCTAAGACTTATAAGGAAGCACAAAAACTGCGCCCAGCGTTTGCTCGTAAGTCTCCACGTTAATGGATCACTCACTCACGGGCCTATCATTTCTAGGCTTTGCTCGAGGGCAAAAAGGCGGAGTGACGTTTGCAGGAATTAATCCGGCGACAACAGCTACGCTTGAACCAGTTTTTCACACCGCAAGTTTCGGCGAAGTTGACCGTGTTGCAAAACTTGCCGGACAAGCGTCACCAATTTTAGCTGCTCAAAGCGGCAAAGCCAAAGCACTATTTCTGCGCGACATTGCTTTACGTATTGAGGCATCCGCGCCGGTGTTGGCTGCACGGGCTCAACTTGAAACTGCGCTACCCGAAGCACGCTGTTTAGGCGAAATTGGCCGCACGGTTGGACAACTCCGACTCTTTGCGGATTTAGTCGAAAAAGGCGACTGGGTTGATGCGCGCATTGAAACAGCTAACCCTGAGCGCAAGCCTGTACCCAAGCCAGATCACCGTTCGATGTGCCGTGCACTCGGCCCTGTCGCGGTTTTCTGTGCGAGTAATTTCCCGTTCGCCTATTCAGTCGCTGGCGGCGACACAGCCTCAGCGCTTGCAGCGGGTTGTCCGGTGAATGTTGTCGCGCACGCTGCGCACCCAGGAACTGCTGAACTGATGGCTGGTTTAATTGTCGATGCGGTTCGTGCGGCGGGCCTCCCAGAAGGTACATTGTCAAT
>CAJBPJ010000192.1 GCA_903957465.1 uncultured Opitutia bacterium | reverse complement strand
GTCGACGACTTCATCGACCTCGAAGACGTCCGCCGCACCTTATCACTACATCCACTTAAAAAGGATGAGCCCTATTACATCGGAGCCTTCATGGTCGGTGCCTACCAGGACATCATGGGCGACTTGCACAACCTCTTTGGACGCGTCAACGAAGCCCACGTATTCTTGGAAGACGATGAAGAAGACGGCTTCTACCTCGAAGAGACATTGGAAGGCTATAGCGTCGAACGCATCCTCGGGATGATCCAGTATAACGCCGAAGACCTTTGTCGGATGCTGAAGCGTCAAGTCGACCGTGCGACGCGTGCCGACTCAGTGAAGCCACGCGAAGGTGTCGCCATGGTTGATCTCTATGAGCGCCTGATTCGCGGCAAGACATACCTCATTCCGCACCGCAGCAAGAAGAAGCCTGAAAGTCCTAAAGCTAAGACGACCTCGAAGCGCAAACCTGCTCGGCGTTCACGGGGTTAAACTGGCATACAGAAACATTGTTGAGCAGACGCTGTCCTACAGTCGTGCAGGTATTTATCTTTATCCTGTTGGCTGTTCGTATTGTGGCTGCGGACGATCCTCTGCCCGGCACGATTTTCAATCCTGTACCTAAGGCCAAACAAGGTGACTTCGATCCCCCCAATGCTCCGCTCCGTCCTACCGACTTTCCCAATTGGCAGGATCCCGTTAACCGAGATCGCGTTTTTGATTTTTATGCCAAAGAGGCAATTGCCTACCTCGATGGAAAACTGCCATCCGGCATCCTCCCGGCCTATCTGGGTCTGGATGGTGGACAGCAAGGTCATTGGGGTAATCAGAACGACGATGTGACGTGGAAGGACAATCGTTGGGGTGCTTCCGATCACGGCCATCTCTTTAGTGGGGTTTTCAATGACGCCGGTCAGTTCGTTGCAAAGGGTGTCTGGGTCAGAGAGGGCGAGCTGAACGGATGCTTTGACCCAAGCTCACTGCGTTTCCGGGTAAAATGGAAAGGTGAATTCCTTAAACTCAGTGCACGTCGCCACGGTTTCAATACTGCGGCTGAGATAAACGGCGAACCGTTCACATCGGAACCTGCACGTAAGCTCTCGACCGGTGATGTTTACCACGGCTTTTACCGACAAGGTGAAAAGGTCATCTTTAGTTATACACTTGGCGGCAAGGAATACACCGAGACTTTGAGTGGCGGACGCAAGGAGCGCGATAGTGTTCAACTCGCTCGTGGTGGAGCTACCCGTTGGCCAGGATGGATTGAGACCTCGGGAAAAATCGGCACAGGTGACGAATTCGCCGCCGATACCTTAGTGCTCCCAACGAGTAACCCGTATGGAACTCTCTTCTTTGTTAGTGGCTTTGATTTTTTCCCAGACGGTTCAATCGCTCTTTGCACCATGACGGGTGAGGTCTGGCTCGTACGCGGAATTGATACTACGCTTACAAAATTGCGATGGAAGCGCTTCGCCACCGGCCTACACCAGCCACTCGGACTAAAGGTAATCAATGGCGACATACTCGTCATGGGCCGCGACCAAGTGACACGGCTTGTCGACCTAAATGGCGACAATGAAGCTGACTTCTATGAGTGCCTAACCAACGCACACACTACGTCTTACGGATCGCACGACTACATTGTCGGGTTAGACACAGACCCAAGCGGTCGACTCCTGACCGCATCTGCGAACCAAGGGATACTACGTATGACCCCTCCGCGTGGCATCGAAGTACTTGGTACCGGCCTGCGTAATCCTAACGGTATTGCGGTATCACCGGATGGACGTTTCATTATTTCACAAGGGCAAGAAGGTAACTGGACGCCCGCTTCAGCACTCTCACAAATCGATACTACGGAAAAAGGTCCGCCACCTTACTTCGGTCACCCTGGACCGCAGGCTGGTCGAACGACCACACCGCCTCTGTTAAATCTACCACGTGGCGTCGATAATTCCAGCGGTGGTGGTATCTTCCTTTCCGAACGTTCCTGGCCAGAATTACGCGGGAACGGAAACCTCATCCACCTTTCTTATGGTGCTGGCTGTGCTTTCCTTGTCACCCGAGAGCAGGTAGACGGTGTCTGGCAAGGTGCGGCAACACTGATCACGGGTGCATTTGAATCTGGACCGCAACACGCACGATTTAACCCACACGACGGCCAACTTTATGTCAGCGGTATGACAGGGTGGGGGACTTACACGCCCGCGGATGGCTCTCTGCAGCGCGTCAGACGCGTCGGCCTTGTGCCGCTGCCTATTGCTCACGAAGTCAGGGCCGACGGCATATTGCTCCACTTTGATCAACCGCTCGACGCCAATATCGTCGCAGATGCCCGTAAGCATTTCGCACAAGCCTGGAACTATCGTTATGGTCCAAGCTACGGCTCGCCTGAATTCTCCATTCGTCAACCAAATGTCATCGGACATGACGATTGGCCGGTAAAATCAACGAAGGTAATGAATGAGGGCCGCTCCATCTTCCTCGAAATTCCGTCTATCACATTCGCTAACCAAGTTCACCTCCATGTAGCGATCGGTAAAAATCGCTTTCGTGACATTTTCCTCACAGTCAATGCGCTCGGGAAACCCTACCTGAATACATCTACGACCACCGCAATCCATTCAGCACATCCCAAGACGGTCACCCCTGTTGATATGCAGACCGCATCAGTTAAATGGGAGTCCGAGCTCTGCGGGCTACCTTTCCGAACAATCAACCTGCGTGCGGCCACGGGCCTGCAATACGAGCAACGTGAACTACGGGCAGTCGCTGGCGAATACCTTGCACTGGTTTTCGATAATCCCGATGACATGCCACATAACTGGGTTCTAACTGAGATAGGTGCTGCCGACGCTGTCGCGAAGCTGGCAGATCTTATGGTCGCGCAACCCGATGGATTTGCGCGCCATTACGTACCAGATAGCACCGATATTCTTTGCTACTCGCGGCTGGTGCTACCACGCACGCGGACGACACTTTACTTTAATGCACCCACAAAGCCTGGGCGTTACCCATACCTCTGCACGTTCCCAGGCCACGCTCAAATTATGCGCGGGGTTCTTGTGGTAGAGCCTGCTGGCTCACGTTGATTTACCGTGAAACTCTGAAGTGCTTACAGGGGTTGAAAAGGTATGTCACAGCTTCGCCTTCAACTTGGCATTCTTCTCGCTTGTAGCGTTGTTGTTGCTGCAACCAAAGAAGTACTACCACAGCCACACGTTGTCATTACGGTCAAAGGCGACCTTCGTACGATTGAAACCAACGCCATTCCAAATCACGCCACAGGCAAGTTCCCTGGCCCAGGCAATCCGAATGCAATTTCAGCTCAAAAGCTGACATTTACGATGCCGGTTAACCCTAAGGCTAATGATAAACCAACTAAAGCTCAGGGTCTTACAACATGGGGTGTTGCACTCAATGGTGTACCCTTTGATCCGAATACGGCTGAGTATTGGAATCGCGACCGTAGCAACGGTTGGAATGAAGATTTAATGGGTGCAGTTGGCAAGTTGGGCGCTGACCAAAGCAATGCACACGTACAACCCGAGGGCACTTATCATTACCACGCCAAGCCCGTACTTCTGATCGAGGCCCTTGGCGGCGATAGTGGCCGTACACTACTCGTGGGTTATGCCGCTGATGGTTTCCCAATTTACACGGCTAACGGTCACAAAGATCCGAAAGACTTAAAGAGCCCTATCATCGCTCTCAAATCTAGCTATCAACTTAAAGAAGGTAACCGCCCAAGTGGCACGGCTGGTCCCGGCGGTAAGTATGACGGCAAGTACACGATCGACTGGCAGTATGTAGCGGGCAAAGGAGAACTCGATGAAGCCAATGGACGCTTTGAGG
>CAJBPJ010000191.1 GCA_903957465.1 uncultured Opitutia bacterium | reverse complement strand
TTGCCGCCGGCAAACGCCATCACGGGTTCCCCGCCCCATTTTTTTGCAAAAAACTCAGTCTGTCCGGGGTGACTAAAGCCTATAGAGGCGAGGCCGTGTTTGTTGACTGGCCCGCTGACGACGGCGGAGAACTCTCCCTTGTTACAGCCTTCTGCCGCGCGCTCCATGGCGGCGAGTGCCACGCGATGCCCATCTTCGTTAGGCTTGCCTAGTTGTGCTTCATAGTCGTTCGGGCCTATAGAAATTCCCGAAACACCGAGTCGCTTTATCCAAAGGGTAGGACCAATCGGGATAACTTGAGACTTTTTATCCTGATTATGTTTCAGCCATGACTCGACGAGTTCTGGTCCTACGCCTGCTGGGTCCCCGCAGGTTATGGCAATCGGACGTCGATTCATCGTGTCGGAGGATTTGGGAAGAGTTCGAGCTGCGAAGACTTCACCATGTCATAGACCCGTAGTAGACGAAGCAACTGAAGGTTGTCCGATTTAGCGTAACTTTGATTCGACTCAACTCGCTGAATCATGCTTTCGAGAATTGTTCTGAAAGTTAAAACGTGGTCCACGCCATGCTCGCGCAGGAGGGCGATACTTTCATTGCGTTGGGCTTCTTGGGTAGGAATACCTGGGAGCACAAGGATCTTGGCTAAGTCCGGACCTGCATTTTCTGCTAAATTCGCAAAAGCTTCTTGAGCAGATTCAACAGCTTCTTTGCGCACAAATTCTAAGAGATCGCCTTTACGAATCATTGCAGGGGTTACTGCTTTGACTGTGTGCCAGCCCTTGATGGCGACGACCGCTCGGGAGATGCCGGCGAGGTCGGCTGCGAACAGTTGAAAAGCAGGCTTTATCTCTCTGTTAGGCGACGGGTGAATGACGAGGAGGTCTGATTCTTCATCGGCACGCTTGCGGCGCGATTGCACAGCGTACTTGCGAGACTGCCGGACAAAAAATCCGTTCAATTCGAAATACTCTCGAACCAGATTGTCGTCAAAGCCTGCCATGCCACGAGCAGGGTTATGCAGTCAGACTGCGGGGTCAACGGCTTATGCCGATTAGAGTTCGAAGCCAGCGGGAGCTATCGCCACTGTGAACTCGCCTTTCAAACTGCCTGCGCGCAACGCGGGGACGAGTCCCGAGAGCGCAGCAGTCTTAATGGATTCATGAAGCTTGGTTACTTCGCGCCCCACGCAGACGACGCGTGTGGGTCCAAGTACTTCCAACATTTCGCCAAGAAAAGCATCAATCCGATGGCAAGACTCATGGAGCACAACCGTTTCATCTGCTGTTAGAATTGTCTCTAGGAATCGTTTCCGGGCAGCGCTTTTGGGTGCAAGGAAGCCTACGAATCGGAAGGCGTTGGTTGGTAATCCGGAGGCGGAGAGCACCGCAATCGCCGCACAGGGGCCAGGGATCGGTGTTACCGTGAGTCCGCGACGCGCGCATGCACGTGCGACACGAAAGCCTGGGTCGCTAATTCCGGGTGTGCCTGCGTCGGTGACCACCGCAACGCGTTCGCCCGCCGCAACCCGGTCTGCGAGAACTTCACCCATTTCCAATTCATTGTGGTCATGGTAAGCAATGAGACGTGCCTCGATGCCAACGAGCTTGAATAGCTTGCCGGTGGTACGCGTATCCTCACAGGCAACAACGTTAGCCGTGGAAAGGGCCTCGCGGGCACGCGGCGATAGGTCGCCAAGGTTACCAAGCGGCGTCGCAATCAGTAACAAGGCCCCGCCGGATTTCGGCGCGCCAGGAGCTGACATTAGCGAGCAGGGCCGCCAGGGGAGATGCCTGGTAGGCCACCTTCCCAACTCGCAGGCTGTGCTTGAGGTAAATCAGAGGTATCTGCACCACCTTCATTCGAAGACGCGCAGCCTGTGACTGTGAACAGGGCGACTGCTGCGAGTCCCAAAAGTGCGACTCGGATTGCCATAAGTTTAGCGGGCAGAAATCTTACCCGTGAACGGGACGAGTGTTACCACTTGGCCGCGGCCTAAAGCATCAAGGTCGCTACCAGGTTGAATCTGGGCGATGCAAAATGAATTATCGACAAGCGAGATACTGATTTTGCCGACATCCTTTTCATTCACGCGCATCGAGAATCCTTGTTCAGCACGGATGCCCGAATCTTGGCCGACCGAGAAGGTGATGAGTCCTTGTGATGGCGAGATAGAGATGACGCGTGTCTTGAGGGTTTCTGGACCGATATCTACGCGAACACTGCCATTGTCGACATATGTAGGATTGCTGGGGAAGGGAGGCTTCTCGCCTTTCATTTGTGCCGTCGACCAATTGTAAAGGGCTGCGTATTTACGCACCACATCTTCTTTAACGGTCTCGGTCTTATTCTTTGCAGCGATTTCAGCATCAAGCTGCTCTTTGGTGAACATCGCAGCGATCTGCTCAGTCTTCTTGGCGAGCTCTTCTTTGGTTTGGCTCAATTGGCCGCTAAAGGAATCGCGCTCACTGGTAACGGTCGCGAGGCTCGAAGTGAGTTCGTCGCGCTTGCGGGTGAGATCTGTTTTCTCGCCTTCGAGTTTGGTGACATTGTTACCAAGCTCTTCGATGCGCGTCTTCTTGTCAGCGACATCAGCCATTAAATCTTTAATCGTACCGTCGCGTTCGATGACCACTGCTCGGCTTGCATCAAGGGCGACGACGACAGAAGGGATTTTGTTAACGCGAGAATCGAAATCATTACCGGCTCCTTCTTTGACGAGGCAGGCGGTTTGCTTCATCACGAGGTCTACTTTGCCGTAGAGCAGGTAGACGAAAACGCCGCTCGCGATGGCTGCAGTGATAGCGATGAGGCGGATGGCCAGGTTAGTTGACTTGGTCATGGGTAGAGAGGGTGTTTTAAAGCCTGAATGTTGCTTCGGCTGGATCAGGGTGCGGGGTGCACTCTAAGCGGCCATTGCTTGCAAGGCGGAGACAAATCTTGAACACCGTTTCTTCCGTCCCCTCAAGCCCTATCTGTTTAGAGATAGCCCGTACGGAGCGCCATTGACCGGGTGTTTTTGCGAGGTTTTGGAGAATTAATTTGAGCACCTGGAGTGCCTCCCCGGCTGCCCGCTTTCCGGCTTCGACACCCGGTTGGTGGTAAGCATTGATATTCAGCATACTTGCGTAGATTCCAACCGCCCTTTCAAAGAGGGCAATTAGCTGACCTATCGAGCGGGCATCAACCCGGCCAACGGTTAAGGTAAGGCTGGCCTTTTTTTGGCCCGAAAGTGCCTCCCGGGTGCCTAGCAGAAAGGCCTGTAAATAGTCCCCGCTCGTGATACCCGGCTCAACGTCAGGGGAGGGGCCATCGCGGTCGCGCAAAACTTCAATAAACACCGCAAAGAAATCATCAGGGCCATCGCGTAATTGTTGAATATAGGCGTGTTGGTCGGTTGAGCCTTTATTTCCGTAAACAGTTAGTCCCTGGTGTACAACTTTCCCCGAGCGATCGGTTTCTTTTCCGAGGGACTCCATGACGAGTTGCTGGAGGTAGCGTGAAAAAAGAACCAGGCGGTCTTTGTAGGGTAAAACAACCATCGCGCGTTTTGCTTTTCCTTCCGTTAGGTGTAGCCAGCTACGTGCAAGTTGTGCGGCAGGGTTGCGTGCAGGGTTTGATTCCCGAGTCCATGCATCCATTTCTGCTGAACCTTGGAGCAGCCCATCTATCGAGACACCTTGAAGCGCCGCAGGCACTAAACCTACGGGCCCGAATAGACTCGTGCGGCCACCGACCCAATCCCACATCGGGAAGCGGGCCAAAAAGTTTTTAGCATGTTTATCCAGCTCACTCCCTTCGCCAGTGACGACGATAGTATGTTTTTCAAAATTTAAACCAGCTGCTCGCCATTGTCCTTCAGCCTCACGGAGTCCATTCCGTGGTTCAGGTGTGCCGCCGGATTTCGACATGACCACGACCAAGGTGTTTCCGAGGCGACCTTTCAGCTTAGCGAAAACTCGATCAAATCCATCGGGGTCGGTGTTGTCGATGAAGTGAAGTTGGAGTTTATCATTCGCACTCCCGAGGGCGTCGGCGATAAACTGAGGCCCTAGGGCGGAGCCACCAATGCCGATACAGAGCAACTCGGTAAACTTACCTGCGGATCCGCAAATCTTGCCGGTGTGCACGTCGCTCGCAAATTGACGGATTTTTTCAATCGTTGCCCGAATGTCCTCGGTCATGGCAGGCGAGGGGGCTCGGCTGGAATCGCGTAGCCAATAATGACCGACCATGCGCTGTTCGTCTTGATTAGAGATGGCGCCGGCTTCCAGAGCTTCCATTTCCTTACGTGCTGACTCGAGTTTCTCGCGAACCGATGGACTCAGTTCAGGTAATTGCGCGCGACTGAAATCAATCCAGAAAGACATCTCGGCATTCGGGGCTGCCAAAAAATGTTCACGGTATGTGTCAAACGCATCGGCCATCCCTTTAATTCATCCCTGCTCTGGGTTTCTGGCAAGCGTTCTCGCTGGAATCTCGCTCAACTTTACCTATAACCCTTCGTTATGCCCACTCCGCTACCCCGTCGTCAGTTTCTTGGACAATTCGCAACCATCTCAATTGTATCGGGTCTCTTTGCGCGACGCGCATGGGCAGCCGATGGCGATACGCACCCTGATATTCTTGGACAAGGTGATTTCCGTTACCGTGCCATTGTGGGCTGGGGTAAGACCGAAGGTCGTACCGTCAATGACTGTCATGCCATGGCGCAGGATAAAAAAGGTCGGATCTTTTTGTTCAATACGGACACCGCAAACAGCATGATGATTTACGATCGTTCAGGTAAATTACTGACGACGTGGGAGAAGAAATTCCCTGGGGCCCATGGCATGACCCTTGCGAATGAAAATGGCACAGAGTTTTTATTCCTTACCGACACGAACAGTCGAAAGGTCTTCAAGTGCACCCTTGATGGCAAAGTTCTCTTGGAGTTAGGTCGGCCGAAGGGCGGACGCTACGTTGATCCTCAAGTCGGGTATTGTCCCACGGATGTTGCCGTTGCCCCGAATGGCGAATTTTACGTGATGGATGGCTACGGGTCTTCACAGATCACGCGTTACAGCGCGACCGGCGAAGAAATTTCTGTCTTCGGCGGTAATCACTTACCTGGAAATGACCTAGCACGTCTTGCGACGTGTCACGGTGGTAGCGTGGACAGTCGCTCGGGTAAGTCTTACTTCAATGTCGCTTCACGACAAGAGAGCGCCATCAAGCGTTTCGATCTCGATGGCAAAGCGCTCGCAAAGTTCTCTTTCGCTAATTGCTTCCCCTGCTTTGTAACGCAGCACGGCAAACACAGCTTCATTCCGCAGATCTCTCTTAATGCGAATTGTGCAATTCCGCCGGGCACAGCTGGACTCATTTCTGTCCTCGATGCCGATTTTAAAGTCGTCTCAAATATCGGCGGCGATGCGCCGGTCTATAAAGACGGCGTACTGCAGAAGGTAACGACTTCGGCGAATAACCCTTTCCGCTTCCCTCACGGCGTGGGCCTCGATGATGAAGACTCTATCTACGTTGCTCAGTGGAACTCGGGCCGGACTTTCCCGATTAAACTCGTTCGCGTCTAAAGTTAGCGATCGGTTACTGCACCCAGTGACGCTGAGGAGACTTGGCGGGCATATTTAGCCAGCGCACCGCGCGTCTCACGTGGTGGTGCTGGCTTCCAATTCGCACGGCGGGCAGCGAGTACCTCTGCCGAAACTTCGAGATTAACTTCATTACGGACCGCATCCAAGGTGATGGTGTCGCCGTCATGCACGAGTGCCAGCGGGCCGCCGACCGCAGCCTCTGGGGTGATGTGACCGACCACAAATCCGTGGCTCCCGCCTGAGAAACGTCCATCCGTGACAAGGGCGACGGTCTTGCCGAGTCCCTTGCCCATCACGGCGCTCGTTGGTCCAAGCATTTCACGCATACCAGGTCCGCCAACCGGGCCTTCATTGCGGATGACAATCACGTGCCCGTCTTTCACAGCACCATCGAGGATGCCGCGTAAACTTGCTTCCTCGGATTCAAAAACGATGGCTTTGCCGGTAAAGCTTAGCCCTTCTTTGCCTGAGATTTTTGCCACTGAGCCTTCGGGTGCGAGGTTTCCGCGAAGAATACGTAAATGACTGTCGCTCTTAATTGGATTATCCATGGGGCGAACGACGTCTTGGTTGGCCGCGTAGGGTTTCACGTTCGCTAAATTTTCTGCCATCGTTTTTCCGGTGACCGTTAGGCACTTCCCGTGCAGCAATCCAGCATCCAACAATTGGCGTAAGAGGGGCTGAAGTCCGCCGATGCGAACAAAGTGGGCCATGTTATATTTGCCGCTTGGCTTAAGGTCACACAGTACAGGAACACGGCGGCCGACGCGCTCGAAGTCTTCGAGTGTGACGGAGATGCCTGCACTGAATGCCATGGCAATTAAGTGCAACACGGCGTTGGTCGATCCGCCTAGAGCGATTACCACGGTGATAGCGTTCTCAAAAGATTCCTTGGTGAGAATGTCTGAAGGGCGGATGCCGGTTCGGAGTAATTCGACCACCGCTGCACCAGCTCGGGTACAGTCCGAAAGTTTGTCTTTAGAATTTGCTAACTGCGCGGAGCTATCCGGAAGACTTAAGCCGAGGGCTTCAATGGCCGATGCCATCGTGTTAGCGGTATACATCCCTCCGCAGGAGCCTTCGCCAGGAATAGAGCATGACTCGATTTCCTTGAGTTCGCCGTCGGTCATCTTTCCGCCGGCATGCTGTCCAACGGCTTCGAAGACGGTCACAATATCAGCGGGCTTTCCATGGTGAAGGCCAGGTACAATCGTTCCACCATAGACGAAAACTGAAGGCCGATTGAGTCGAACCATGGCCATGACACATCCGGGCATATTCTTGTCACAGCCGCCGATGCAGACCAAACCGTCGAACCCTTCTGCGCCTGCGACGGCTTCAACCGAGTCCGCAATAATTTCGCGCGAGACGAGCGAGTAGCGCATGCCTTGCGTACCCATAGAAATGCCATCGGAGACCGTAATGGTGCCAAAGATAATTGACTTACCGCCGGCTGCCTCGGTTCCTTTGGCGGCTTCGGTGGCGAGACGGTCGATGTGCATGTTGCAGGGCGTGACCATTGACCAAGTTGAGGCGATCCCGACGACGGGTTTTGCAAAATCAGCCTCCGAGAAGCCTACGGCCCGGAGCATAGCTCGGCTGGGGGCGCGGTCAGGGCCGTCAACAACAGGTGAAGAGTAGCGGCGTTGGGCTTGGGGGTCGGGCATAAGTTTGTGAAGATTCTGCGGTGGACAGTCGGCAAAGCCGACATCAGTTTTTGTGTATGCGAACCCTACGGTCGCATCTCCCTTAACCCAACTCGTTTTTCCCGTGGAATTCAACCTCAAGCGCGTCCTTAAATCGCTCCTTTTGTCCACATCGGACCCTATCTCTATAAAGGACATCCAAAAAGTCGTGCAACGTCACCACGATGAACGCCGCGTAGCACTTCCCGATGCGGAGTCAGGACCCGCTACCACTGACGCCCTTGTCGGCCAAGAGACCGCGCCCGTTCAAGAGGTCATCCAGGATATTATTGATCAAGTTCCCACGCTGGTTACGGCGACGCAAATTCGCGAGGCGATGGAGCAGTTGGATGCCGAGTTGCGCGAATCCAATGATGTCTGCCGTGTGCTCCAAGGGCCTGAAGGATTCCGGTTAGTTGTTTCACCAGCTTATGCAGGTTGGGTTCGTTTGTTGCGCGGCGAAGTTCGCCCGCAGCGCCTTTCATCGGCAGCACTCGAGACCTTGGCGATTGTTGCTTACCGTCAGCCCGTCACGCGCGCTGAAATGGAAGCTATCCGCGGCGTGTCCATTGAGAGTGCGCTCCTTCGCTTACAAGAAATCGAACTGGTCGCGGTTACAGGTCGCGCAGATTTGCCGGGTCGCCCGTTGCAATATGGCACCACTGATAAATTCCTAGACTTCTCCGGATTACGTTCATTGGGAGAGTTGCCGGCTTCCGACGTACTTTCACCTGCGCAAATTTCTGAGTGGATTACCCGTGCCACTGCGCCTGTCGCTGTGGAAGAAGCAGACCTTGGATTAGTATCCGAAGACGGCGAAGCGCCTTCTTCAACCGAGTCATGAGTTTGGATGATCATCGCAAAGAAGTAGATCGTATCGATCGCGAAATCCTTCGCCTTCTTTCTGAGCGATTGCGGACGGCACGTGCCATTGGCGAGGCTAAGGCTCAAGCGGGTGCTGCAATCTACGCTCCTCATCGGGAAGAGCAGGTCTTGGCCGGTCTCGTGACTGCGTCGAAGGAATTGCCCGCGGGCGGAGTCCGGGCCGTTTTCCGAGAAATCATCTCAATGTCTATTGGTGCGCAAATGCATGCACCCGTTGTTTATTTGGGACCCGAAGGCTCGTTCACGCAGCAAGCTGCAATCCGTGTGTTTGGTTCAAGTGTGCCTGTGTCGCCTTTGCGCACATTGGACGATATTTTTTCTGCAGTACAGCGCGGCGAAGCTTCCTACGGGGTAGTCCCTGTTGAGAATTCTACCGAAGGCGTCGTGAGCCATTCTTTGGATCTCTTGGCAGAATCTGACCTCAAAGTTATTGCACAAGTTAC
>CAJBPJ010000190.1 GCA_903957465.1 uncultured Opitutia bacterium | reverse complement strand
CTCCATCAACCAAGTCTTCAAGGTCGATAAAGTAGGGGTTGAGTGCAAAAGCTGAAAGGGGCTGATAGGGTGAGTCGCCGTAGCTTGTTGGCCCGAGTGGGCAAACCTGCCACCAGGTGAACCCTGCTTGAGAGAGAAAATGAATCCAAGCACGAGCGCTCGATCCAAAATTCCCAATAGGCCCATGTCCGGGTAACGAACTTACGTGCAAAACAACACCCGCGGTGCGTTTAGGAAAAGCAGAACACGTAAAAGAGGCACTCACGCTTGCAGTGAAGGTTCCCAGACAGTTGTTTGCACAAACGGGTGCGTTGTATCAACCCGGGCACTGGGGAAGTGTGGGTGATTAGGGGCGTCCGGATAATTTTGGGTTTCGAGGGCGACCCCAGAATGGTTGTCGTAAGGTTTGCCTGCTTTGCCCAAAGCGCCGTCGCCAACTTCTTTCAGCCAGTTGCCTGTGTAAAGCACGAGAGCTGGCGCGGTCGTGGATACACGGATGACGCGGCCCGATGCGGGGTGACTGAGTTTGGCGGCGGGCCGCAAATGACCAATCTCTCCTTGGATAACGAGCGTGTGGTCGTAGCCGCGCGTATGTGCGAGCGCTGGGTCTCCGTTGAGATATGTGCCGATGGCTTTCGGGCTGCTTCGGGGGTGGAAGTTGAAGGGAGTGCTTTCGACCGAATATATTTTTCCAGTCGGCAAGGTGGAATGGTCGCATTCGAGGTACTGCTGCGAAAGAATCTGTAAGCAGTGATCGCCAATCGACGATGCGCTCAGGCCAGACAAATTAAAGTAAGCATGGTTGGTGAGATTAGCCACCGTTGCAGTTTCGCATTCGGCGCGCAGGTCGAGGCGCACGGACCCTGTGTGGTCGAGGGTGTAGATAGCGCTCGTGATGAGTTCCCCCGGAAAACCTTCTTCGCCGTCGTTCGAAATATACGTGAATCGAATATAGGCAGCTTGGTGTAACGTTCCTACTTCAGCCTTCCATCGCCGACTATCGAAGCCAGTGCGACCTCCGTGGTTACAGTTCGGTCCGTTATTTGCCTCTAGTAAAAAGGTTTTTCCATCGAGACTGAATTGGGCGTTGCCAATTCGATTGGCGTATCGGCCGCAAATCGAACCAAAGCAACCGCCACGCGCACGGTGTAACTGGGAAACATCGTTGAAGCCAAGAATGACATCGTCGAACTTCCCGGACTTATCAGGTATGTTCCAGCTTACCCAGGTGGCGCCCCATTCGGTGAATGATGCCTGATACTTTCCGACAGTTAAGACCCAGCGATGGGCGGGAAGGCCGTCGGGTGCCTGTCCATAAACTAGCCGCTCAACAGACGGCGCTGCCATCTTAGCGAATTTCGGGAGAATGTTTCTCGCGAAGTCGCTCCAGCCAAGCATTCACTGCTTTGCTACCCATTTCTTCACGCAGTGTGGTTTCAATAACAGTACGCATGTCTTCGATGGGGATAGTGCCGGCTGGACGAAAACCTTCGCGCAGGAAAAGAAAATGGGCCTTCTCGCCGCCAGCGTCTAGGCTGACGAGATCAGACATCCCGCCATCGGGCAGCTTGCGGATTTCTTGAACAGCAATTTCGGCTAAGGCGGTGACATCGCGCCAACCCGTATCTCCGCCTGACGATCGATTTTCATCATCGCTGGAAACTTTGGCAGCAGATGCGAAGCGCTCGCGCATGTCGCCTGTGCCGCTGCGAATAGCGTTTTGCACAGCCTGTGCTCTCTTCAACGTTTCCTCAGGTGACTCGGAAGCACGCCGCAAAATAGCGATCTGACGAAAGCGTACTTGTTCGGGGCGCTTATAGTCGGCCTTGTGCGCATCGTAGTAGGCTTGAATGCGTGCAGGGCTTACCTCTGCAATGCCCCTGCGAACATCACTGATCATGTACTCGAAAATAATACGGTCTTCGGTTTGCTTGCGATTTTCGGCCAGGGAGAGTCCAGCTTCGCGAAGTGCGGCGTAATAGCGTAGACGGTCTCCGCCAAATTGACGACGCACGGTGTCATCAATGTCTGATTCAACCATTGCTGGAGGAATAGTCATTTTACCACTTTCACGAAATTCACGTAAGACAATCGCACGGTCTGAAAGCGAGCGCATCACTTCGTCGGCAGCTTTACGAATCGCAGCATTTTTCTCATCCACTGTGCCACCGAGTGAGCGGGCGAAGGGAGCGAGCTGTTTGCGAATATCAGAGATAGTGACGACTTCGTCGCCGGCCACGACGGCTATGCGGTCGGTGTTTTGATCCGACCAAGCCTTATCCTCAGCGGTGCTAGCAGGGGCTGCGAGTAAGAGTGTGGCGAGAAGGCTGGTAATCATGTCGTGCCCAAGGGCGGTAGTCGCGAGAGAAACCCTCGG
>CAJBPJ010000189.1 GCA_903957465.1 uncultured Opitutia bacterium | reverse complement strand
CCGTGCAACCCGTTGTCCACCGGTCACGGGTTTTTCGGAGAAAAGGTCTGTTGGTTTTTCAGGCGGATTTTCACTCGAGGCTTGGCCACGGGCTGCTTCGGTTCCGTCGAGAATGTCTTCGAGCGTGACGGCGAGGTCGGTGAAGTCTTCTTTGGCTAACTCGCTAACTTTTTTTAGAACGGCTGGATCACGGAGTGCACGGATGATGTGACGTCCGGTCTTAGCGGCGACTTCTTCAGCCGCAGCGTGAATTTTGTTCGAGCTCACTGGGCCGACTTTCGGCAACAGACAGAGTAATCGTGACCAAGCGATACGGTCGTCGGGATTGTGCACGACGCGCAAGTGCACGAGAAGATCTTTGACGTGGGAGAGGTCGAAGAATTTATGACCACTTGTAATCACGAAAGGAATACCCAGTGCGTTGAGTTCCATTTGTAACTCGAGCGACTGGTAATGCGCGCGGTAGAGAACATGGATATCGCGCAAGGAAACACCGTCTCGATGCAGTGCGCCAATGCGACGTCCAATCAACTTGGCCTGCTGACTCGTGTCAGAGATGTCGTAGACAAACGGTTTGGCACCTTGAGGGCGAACTGCCCGCAACTCGCGTTCGAATCCTTTGTTTTGCGGACGGTGACGGAGGATCTCGTTGGCGAAATCAAGGATCTCCGGGGTTGAGCGGTAATTCGTCTCAATCCGGTGAATGGTTGTTCCGGGATGGCGATCGGGGAAGGCGACAACGTTTTCCCAATCTGCACCCCGCCAGGTATAGATACATTGAGCATCATCGCCCACGGCCATGATTTGATGGTCCTTGGCGAGTAAATCGAGGATGCGACTTTGCAGACGATTGGTATCTTGAAACTCGTCCACCATGATGTGCGCAAAGCGACGACGGTAAGCTTCAAGAGCGACAGGGTCGTTCTCGAGAATCTTTAACCAGAGTTCGAGCAAGTCATCGAAGTCGCAGAGATTCCGCTCCGCTTTCACTTTAGCGTAATCTTCGGCGAAGGTGATTATTTTATCGGCACCGCCTTTCATCCAGCTCAACCGCTCTTCGGCAACTTCTCTTAAGGGTCGTAGGGTGTTGCGGGCGTGCGAGACGGTATCGAGGATGACGGCGGCTTTGGGGTTGGTTTTGTCTTTAATGAACGCACCGTCGCGCGCCGTCACCACTTCCGTCATCAACTGGTCGGCTTCTTTGGAATCGAGGATAGTGAAGTTGGCGTCGCGTCCGGCTGCCTCGGGGTGGCGGCGGATGATACGCATGCCGATGCTATGGAACGTGCCGCCCCAGAATTGTCCGCGGGGAACTCCGGTTAAGTCTTCGACGCGCTCCAACATCTCCTTCGCGGATTTATTGGTAAAGGTGAGGAGAAGGATGTCCCACGGACGTGCCCCTTGGGCGAGTAGCCAAGCGACGCGGTAGGTGAGGGTGCGGGTTTTTCCTGAGCCTGCGCCGGCCAGCACGAGGGCAGGGCCACGCGGTGCGGTAACGGCGGCATACTGCTCGGCGTTGAGTTCGCCTGCGAAATCGACCGGCGGTAAGCCTTCCACGTCAGGTACGTGCTCGACGGGCGAGCAAATCAAACTTCACGACTTGTTCGTCGGCACGGTACGAGGAGCGCACCATGGGTCCAGATTCGACGTGGCGAATACCCACCTCGAGTGCGCGTTGTTTCCAGCGCGCGAATTCGTCAGGGTGAACCCAGCGATCAATCGGGGTATGGTCTTTGGAAGGTTGCAGGTATTGTCCGATGGTGAGGATGTCGACGTCAGCTGCGGCGATATCTTTGAGGATCTGATCAATTTCTTCTTCGCGTTCACCAATGCCGAGCATGATGCCGGTTTTGGTGATGAAGTTGCGCGACTTCGCGTGCTTCAAAACCCAGAACGATCGATCGTAACGCGCGGTCTTGCGGATCGGGCGCTGGAGACGTTCGACGGTTTCTAAATTGTGATTAAGGATGTCGGGGCGCGCATCGAGCAGTGTGTCGAGGTGCTCTTGTTCGCCGCGGAAATCCGCAGGGAGAACTTCGAGAGTCGTTTGCGGATTGCGATTGCGCACGGCGCGTACGGTGGCGGCCCAGATAGAGGCACCACCGTCTTTCAAATCGTCACGAGCCACGGAGGTGATGACCACGTGGCGCAATTTCATTTGGGCAATGGATTCGGCAACGCGGGCGGGTTCGCCTAAGTCGAGTTCTGTCGGGCGACCCGTTTGCACGGCGCAGAAGGTACATGACCGGGTGCAAATGTTGCCAAGGATCATAACGGTGGCCGTACCTCGG